>NZ_MWQN01000008.1 GCF_002024165.1 Embleya scabrispora | reverse complement strand
ACCACCTCGGACAGCGCGGCCGTGGTCGACGAGACCGGGGCCAGGCGCACGGTGATCGAACTGACCACGTCGTCCGGGACGTACCAGGTCAGTGGCGCAACCAGGTGGTGGCGGGAGGCGAACGGCATGAACGCGGACGCGGACAGGCCGACCACGATGCGGCGCCGGCCGCAGTAGGCGAGCGCGGTGACGTCGCCGAGGGTGGCGGTGTAGGTGTGGGGGTCGCCGGCCAGGGCGTGCAGTTGCAGCCGGGTGGCCGAGACGTCCTCGGGGTCGAAGACCTCCTCGAAGGCGATCAGCGGCCGCCCGAGCGGCCCGAAGGGTGCCGCCCGCCACCGGCGGTGCGCGGTGACGACGTCGAGCAGGTCGTCCGCTTCGATACCTGCGGCCCGCAGCTGGGGCGCTCGACGGCCGATCCGCCGCAGCACGGTCCTGATGTTCTCCAGGAACGCGCGCCGCACGGCGTGTTGCGGCAGGACCGCCTCCTGCGCGTCGGTCATCGGCGCGGCGGCCGCCTTCCGGGCGATCGCCCCGATGCCCTCCAGGTTCGTGGCGTTCAGGAGGTCGAACCCGTGCAGGTCGGTGATCTGCGACAGCTTTCGTTGGAGGGACGTCAGCGCGCCCATGTCGCCGATCCCCTCGACCTGTTCCCCGTCCTCGAACGGGTAGCGGGCGTCGAAGAGCCGGTCGACGGTGTGCATCTGCGCCTGTGTGGGCGCGGTGTCCCTCGGCAGATCGAACAGCAGGTGCGCCAGCCACGCGTCCCAGTGCCGCGGCATGACCCGCCGGGCCTTGCTGTAGCGGTGCGGGGTCAGGACACCGCGTGCCAGATGGAAGACGTAGGCGTCCGCGAGCCAGGTCAGGTGGGCCACCGCCGGGTGCAGGTTCGCGTGGGCGGACGGTGGCAGCATCCGGGCGCGGCTGCGGAAGCTCGTCGCGAACGTCTGCACCGGCCCCGGCCGGCGGCCGTCGAACCGCGCCAGGTCCACACCGCGGCCGCCCCGGTCGAACCCGGCGGATTGCAACGCGTCGATCTCGTCGACGAACACCGCATGGCTGCGCCGCAGCACCAGTTCGTCGATGGGGACACCGACGCGGTCCCCGTCGCGGCCCCGGACCGGGACGTGAAGGTTCCCGCTGTACAGGTTGTGGTGGCCGACGACCAGGATCGACGCGGTTGCGGCGGCACGGTGGTGCCGGAACTTCCCGCACACCGCGAACCACGGGCAGGACGCCGCCTCGCCGTCCGGGCCGGTCAGCTCGTTGCAGTGCTCACTGCCCGGATCCCAGGTGTCCACGGCCGTCTCCGTCGACGCGCACGCCGCGAGGGCGCAACTGTAGGAGAGTTCGTCGAACACCCACTGGCGATACGCGCTGTCCCCGGTGCCGCTGGCGGCGGCCTGCTCTGCGAACGCCTGCTGGCGCCGCGTCGACATCAGCGGCAGCACCATCCGCGCGGTGAGCGCGCCCCAGCCGTGCCGTTCCGCGTCGGGATGTCCGACGAGGATCCCTGCGTACCGGCGCAGCCGGTGGGCCGTGGCCATCACATCGCGGTTGCGGGGGACGACGATGGTCGCGACCAGGCCGCGCGCGGCGAACCACAAGGCGATCGGGTCCGCCAGTGCCTCGTTCTTCCCGATTCCGGTGGGGGCATTCATCAGCTGTGTCACACCGGCGCGCAGTTCCCAGACCGCACCGACCGGGGTGCCGTCGCGATGGCGAAGGTGGGTGCGGAACGCACGCACCGCGCGGACCCGGTGGACCTGCGCGGACGCGGAGTCCAACGCGGCGGTGATCGCCTCGACCTCGTCCCAGGGGATTTTGACATCGTCGAGTTCGGCGGGTTTGCCCAGCGACAGCGGGACGTACTGCTGGGCGGCGGCGAGGTCGATGCGGTAGGACGCGGTCACCTCGCGGCGCCGACCGGCCGGATCGTCCACCCACATGCCGGCGGTGAAGGTGCCGTTCAGGGCCGGGCGCAGCCTGCCAAGGTTCCTGCGTTCACGGCTGCGGGCGTTGTCGTCCAGGGCGTCGAGCAGCCCGTCGATCCGGCTCAGACGGTCGCGATGCGGGTGGACCACCACGCGTCGGTCACCCGCGCGCACGAACTCCGTGGCTCCGCCGGCAAGGACCTCCTCGACCACGGCCATGAAGGAGCCCTCGCCGGCCAACTCGCTGGGGCGGTGCCGGAGCAGCCGGACGACGCGGTCCCGCATCTCCTCGCCCAGCTGCGGCCACTGCGGCCACAGGTGATAGTGGCCCGACAGCAGGAAATGCGCGTCCGCGAGCGAGACCACCCGCCGCCACGACGCCTCCTCCGGCGTCGCCCGGTTCTCGAACAGCTCGGCCGCCAACAGCACCGCGGCGCGGACCGCCCACGGCGGCGCGAGCGGTTTCCCGCGCGTCATCGCGTACCCGCGGGGGCGCCCACCGCGCGCAGCGCATCGACACGTTCCTTCACACGGCGTTTGAACTGCTCGATCGTGCACACCGTGTACCGGCCGGCAGGAAGATGGTCGCGCAGCGCGGGAATCAACGCGCTGCGCCAGCGGGGCAGCAGCACGAAATCCGCGCGCGGAGGCCGAGCCACCACCGCGTCGATGTTCGCGATGTCCTTGACGTCCCCGGTCCACACCGACCCGTCGGCGAAGGTGACGGCCAGGTCAACCGCGTCCATGCCCTGCCACCACACCACCTCGACCCCGTCGAGGTCGTCCAGCCAGGCCAGCAGCGGCACCTCGGAGCGGCCCGGCACCGTGATGTGCCGCCACACCCCCCAACGCACGCACCACACCCGCTCGGCGCGGCGGGCCTTCGGTGGGCGCGGTGCGTTGAACAGAACCGGTGCGTTCCCCCGGCCGTCGGACGCGATCAGGAACCGTTGGCGGTGTTGTCGATACGGGCAGCGCACACTCAAGTGGTCGACCAGCATCGGATATCCGCACTCGGGGCATGGCCACCACCATCGAGCGTCACCGCGGATCACCACGCGGTCGTCCGGGATCGGCTCGTAGGCGTCCAGCCGTGCCGCACCGCGCCGCAGATACTCTTCCAGCAGCGCTTCCTCGGTTGCCGCGGCGACCTCGATGAGCATCCGTCGGCCGGCGACGTACCCGGCCTGATCACCCTCTGCCAAGCCTCGAAACGTGGTCCGCTCCACCTGCTCGGCGGTCTGCCAGGCCCACGACGGCAGCCACTCCCGGCCGCCGTCGAATCCGCCGGTGTCGTCGAACAGAGCCTGGACGTACTCCTGGCCGACGTCGAACGCCTCGTCCGACAAGGCGAGTCCGGCGCCGCCGTCGCCGACCAGGACGGCCAGGTCGCCGAGCTCCGGCGCGACGAGCGACCAGTCCAACGGCACCCAGTCCCGCAACCGCAGACGAAGACAAAGGCGGAACTCCGCCGGAGTGGCCGGGCCTTCACCCGGCGGAAGGCACCCGAGGACGACGCCGTGCATGCGCGCGAGCTCGCGCCACGACCGCGGATCGTCCGCGTTGAGAACCGCCACTCCGGCACGTAGCGCCGCAGTCACCACGCGCGTGGGGGCGGAACGCGTCCGCGCGGACACGTCGCTGAAAGAAATGCTGTTCAACTATTCCTCGGAATCCGCGTCCCGGCCATCGCCGTTGGGACGCCAGTCGAGGGCCCCGCAGGGCCGTCATCCGGTGTATCCACCCGGACCATAGGCAGCGAGGGGCGCCGTCGTTGCATGCGCACAAGCCGCTACACCCATCCGGCCCCACACGATCACCCGACCGGCGGCGCAGGCCAGCTTCGCCGGAGGACGGCCGCACTGCCTACCGCTGGGGAGTTCTCGCGGTCGTCTTCTTGGCGGTTGTCTGTTTCGCGGTGACTGCCTTCCGCGTGTCCTTTGCGGCGGTCCTCTTCGTGGCGGTCGTCTTCTCTGCCAGCTTGCGCTTCGCTGCGGGCGTCGCCTTCGTTGCGGCCCTCGGCTTGGCCGGCTTCGCGGATTCCTGCCTTGCGTGAACCCGTGCCACCGGTGCTCGTCTGCGGGTTGCCGGTGTCGGAGGGCTACCCGCCGACTTCAGCGTCCGAGTTTGGGCAACGGCCTTTCGGGATCCCGGTGTTCGAGCGCCGGGGGTCGGGAATCGGGCAGAGGGTGCAGAGGCCGGACGTCCGGATCCGACGGTGGCCCCTCATCTCCGGCTCCGTTCGTGGGTTCGGCGGGTGTCGCGCCGTCAATCGGGCCGGGCGGTCCGTGGGAGGTGAGGCTCAGGATGACTCGATGGACTCCGGTCGTCGTCCGTTCTCGTTTCCCCCCCGCCGAGGCGCCGACGACCCAGGCCAGAACTCCCAGTTGTGCGGTCTTCTCGCCGCTCTCGGTCGCGATGATCTCCAGTTCGGCCGTCACTGCGTCGAGGAAGAGCCCGTATCCCGCTTCCTCAGCTCTCGTCTCCGCGTCCACGAGGTCTTGTCCGAACGCCTCGAGAACGTCGGACAGGCCCAGAGTGGGCACGTTCGATGCCTTATTAGTGGCTACTAATACAGTTTGACCGTCGGGTGGCGCGAGCGCGCGGCAGCACGGTCTCCAGGGCGGGGCGACGTGGGCCGGTCGGGTCCGGGCCTGCTCCCCCGATGGAACCAGCAGATACCGCGCGGTCGTGCCTGGGGCGAGCGGACTGCGTTCGCCGATCGGATTCATGCAGCGTCTTGACGCTTACGTTCCGGGGTTCCTAGGGTGCGTTCAGTAGCCGCTCGGAAGTTGGTTCGCGATGCCCGGTGATCATGGTGGTCCGCCCGCTCCGATTCAGCCTCCGCAGCCGGATCCCAATCCGACGCCGGGTGATCCGTCCAAGGACGGCAGTACGCCCCCCGGGCCCGGTCAGCGGCGCAAGCCGTGACCGTCGTCGGTCCCGTTTCCCTGGCGGCCCTGTTGGAGGGCAAAGGCGTGTTGCCGCAGGGGTGGCAGCCGGTGTTCGAGCGGGTCGCGCGGGGGGAGTTCCTTCCCGATCGGGTCTGGCCCGAGGACGGCGACGTCGTCGTCGACCGCCGCCGTGATCCCGACGCGTGGCGGGCGGCGGTGTATTCGGATCGGGCGTTGGTGACCCAGTGGGACGACGGCCCGCATACGGGCGACGGCGCGGGGCGGTTGGCGACATCTTCGGCGTCGGCGCCCTCGACCGTCGCCGAGATGCTGTTCGACCTCGACGCCCAGACGGGCATGCGGGTGTTGGAGATCGGGACCGGGACCGGGTACAGCGCCGCGCTGTTGGCCGCGCGCGGCTGCGACGTCGTCTCGGTCGAGATCGACCCCGAACTCGCCGAGCAGGCCCGGGCGAACCTGGCACGGGCCGGATACGGCGACGCCGTCCGCGTCGTCACCGGCGACGGTGTTCTCGGACACCCCGACGCAGGTCCCTACGATCGGGTCCAGGTCACCGCCGGTGTGCGGCTCATCCCCGCGGCGTGGATCGAGCAGGCCAGGGCGGGCGCGGTAATCGTCATGCCCTGGGGAACGGACTACAGCACCGGGGACTGCGCGCTGCGCCTGGTCGTGGACGAGGACCGGCGTGGTGCGAGCGGGTCGTTCACGATGGCCACCGCGTTCATGAAACTCCGCCGCCAACGCCCCGACCGCCGGCACTACGGCGCAGCGGCGCTCCCCGACGACTGGACCGCCACCGCCGCCGCGTCCACGACCTCGCTCGGGTGGGGCGACGTGGTCGCCGGGCCGTTCGATCCCGTGGGTTTCGTCCTCGGGTTGTGCGTTCGCGACTGCCTTGCCCAGCCTGTTCCGGATGGACACGGCGGCGGGACGTTGTGGCTGTACGCCGCTGACACCGGCCTCGGGCACTCCACCGCCGCAGCCGGATTCGCCCCGGGGTGCACCCCCCACGTCCTGCAGAGCGGGCCGCGACGGTTGTGGGACGAGGTGGAGGCGGCGTGGTGCTGGTGGGACGGACAGGGACGCCCCACCGTTCACGACTTCGGCCTCACCGCCGGCGTCGACACGACCGGCGGAGCGGCCACCGTCGAGCAACAGGCGTGGTACCGCGACCGAAACCACCCGCTCGCCCCTGCGCGAACGGCCGTCGAGACGCGGTAGGCCCGACGGCATGCCTCCGGCGCGGGAGGCCGGGTGTCCGCGATGCTTGTACGGTTTGCGGGCCGCGACGGCCGGTTCGGGCGTGTCGCGTCCCCGGTGATGCTGCCGGACGGTATTGACGGTTCTACATGCGATATCTCATACCAGTCTGTGCCATCCGAGATGGCATACAGGAGCGATGACCTGCGGCGATCCCGACCGAGGGGAGTCCGATATAAATCGAACCCCCGAATGGACCCCCGATTGCGCCCCGTATTGCGGGGGGTAATGCCGATGATCTTGAGCGCGCGATCGTCACACGGTGTGACGTGGCAGCCGGGCGTGCCGCTTCTGTACCCCCGGATTCGGCCCTGTTCTCCCAAAGGGACGACGAAACGACAAGTAACGCTGCGTGACCGAGGTTGGTCAACCATGAGGCCGGAGCGGCTTTCTCGTCGTGCTCGCGGAGCATGCGCATGACGGTCGCCGGTGAGGGGTGGCGGCCCTTCTTCTTGCCGGTGGTGATGACAAGTCGGGCGGCGATGCCGCGCAGGCTCATCTCCTGGTCGCGCAAGCGCGGGGCCATGGACAACATGTGGTCGTCGGCGACGTTGGCCCCGCCGATGGTCTTGCGACGCGTCACGGCCCCGGTCGCGGTGTCAGGTCCGGTCAACATCCGTGTGGGGTTCGCGGGACTTGATCATGGGGGTGGTTGGACGATGGGGTCATGACGGCGTGGCGTAAGGCGTGTCTGGTGGCCGTGGCGGTTGTAGGTGTGGCGGCTTCGGTGGGGTTGATCGCCTTGGCCGTGGTCGCTGATCTGGCGACGGCGGTGGCGGTGGGCAGTGTGGTGGGGGCGGTGGCCGGTGTGGTGGCGGCGGTGGGAGCGGTGTGGGTGCTGCTCGCCCCGCCCACGACGGACCCCGTGCCTACGGTGTCGGTGTCCGCGTCGGGCGGGTCGAACGCGTCCGGTGGGGACATGCGCAACCCCCGTGCCGGCTATACCGGACCGAGTTCAAGCCCGGCTCCCGCTCCGGGGCCGGGTGTGTCCGCGTCGGGCGGATCGAACGCGTCGGGAGGCGGCATGACCGATCCGACCGCGCAGCACGGCCCGTGATCCGGTGGCGCCGCGGGAAGCGGCCTCCCGTCGAGCCCGAGCCCGGGTACGTCGCGGCGGCGGTGCCGAGTATTTCGGCGGATACCGGGTCCAACGCCGCTGGAGGACATCAGTACAACCCGGTCGCCATCCACGCCGAGATCGCGCTGCCTGCCGAAGCATACGCGCCCATCCCCCACGACGCCGCAGGGCGCGGTGTGGCGAACGTTCCCGCCACGCCCCTGTTCGTGGGCCGCGCCGGTGACCTGGAACGTCTGGACGCGGCATTCGCGGACGCCGGCGAGGTGATGGTGCACGCAGTGCACGGTCTGGGCGGGGTGGGTAAGTCCGCGCTCGCCGCGCACTGGGCCGGCCGGCGCGGCGAGGCGGTGCGGTGGTGGATCACCGCCGACACCCCGGCCGCCATCGACGCCGGCGTCGCCGCGCTCGCACGCGCTCTCCACCCCGGACTCACCACTCTGCCCGCCGAGTTGCAGACCGAACGCGGCGTCGCGTGGCTCGCCGCGCACTCCGGGTGGCTGCTCGTCTTGGACAACGTCGAGGACCCCGCCCACATCCGCCCCCTGCTGGACCGGACCGCCCACCGGAGCCGGGTTCTGGTCACCACCCGTCGCGCCACCGGCTGGTACCACCACGCCTCCACCCTGCGCCTGGACACCCTCGAACCCACCGACGCGATCGCTCTGTTCATCCGGATCCTCACCTACGACCGCCCACGCGACACCACCGGCGCGGACGCGGTGTGCGAGGAACTCGGGCACCTGGCTCTCGTGGTGGAGCAGGCCGCGGCGTTCTGCGCCGAGACAGGCACCAGTCCGACCGCGTACCTGGACATGCTCGCCACCGCGCCCGCCACGATGTTCGCCGCGACCGCCGAAGGCGGCGACGCCGCCCGCACCATCGCCCGGATCTGGCGCGTCACCCTCGACCGCCTCACCGACACGCCCCTGGCCGGGGACATCCTGCGGGTGCTGGCCTGGTATGCCCCCGACCACATCCCCCGCGACCTCCTCCACCCGTTGGCCGCACCACCCCAGCTCGCAGCCGCGATCGGCCGGCTGATCGCCTACAACATGGTCACCGGACACCACGACGGCACCCTCACCGTCCACCGCCTCACCCAGGCCCTCGCCCGCACCCCCGAGCCCCTCGACCCCCACCGCCGACCTGACCACATTGCACACGCCCGCGACGTCGCCGCCGAACTCCTCGCCGCCGCCTTCCCCACCGACGTCAGACACCCCGTGAACTGGCCCACCTGCCGAGCCCTCCTCCCCCACACCGACGCCCTCACCCGCCATCACACCCCGACCACGACACCCACCAAACCGCCCGCGCCCTCGAGCGCGCCGCCATCTACCAACGGGAGCAGGGCGCACTCGCCCCCGCCATCCACGCCCTCCAACGTGCCCTGACCACCCGCGAGCGCGTGTCGGGCGCCGGGCACCTCGACACGCTGCTCGCGCGCAACGACCTCGCGTACACGTGCCGGGAGGCGGGGGACCTGGGACAGGCGATCCCGCTGTACCAACGAAACCTCGCCGACTCCGAGCGAGAACTGGGTGTCGACCACCCCAACACGCTGATTTTCCGGGCCAACCTTGGGGGCGCGTACCGGGAGGCGGGAGACCTGGGGCGAGCGATACCGCTCATCGAACACGCCCTCGCCGATTTCGAACGGGTACTGGGCGCCGATCATCCCGAGACGCTGATCGCCCGCAACTACCTCGCGGCGGCGTACCGGTCGGCCGGGGACCCGGGGCGAGCGATACCGCTCAACGAACACGCCCTCGCCGATCTCGAACGGGTACTGGGCGCCGATCACCCCGAGACGCTGACCGCCCGCAACAACCTCGCGGCGGCGTACCAGTCGGCCGGGGACCCGGGGCGAGCGATACCGCTGTACGAACGCACCCTCGCGGAGCGCGAGCGGGTGCTGGGCACCGACCACCCGAACACGCTGGTTTCCCGCAACAACCTCGCGTACGCGTACCAGGGGGCGGGGGACCTGGGCCGGGCGATCGCGCTGAACGAACACGCCCTGGCGGAATGTGAGCGGGTGCTGGGCGTCGACCACCCTGACACGCTGACCGCCCGCAACAACCTCGCGATCGCGTACTACAACGCAGGTGACCCGAGGGCCACCCCATTGCACGAGCAGACCCAGATCGATCGGCTGCGGGTACTGGGCGCCGACCACCCTGACACGCTGGGTGCCCGCAACAACCTCGCAGCGGCGTACGAGGCGGCGGGAGACCTGGGACGGGCGATCCGGCTGTACCGAGACACCCTCGCCGATTCCGAGCGGGTGCTCGGCCCCGGCCATCCATTGACCGCGACGGTGCGGGTGAACCTGGAAAGAGCGCTGTCTAGGTGAGGGTGCCGTTAACGAACGGGGATCCAGCCGACAGGTAAGCAGGCGTGATCTTCCGGCCGTTGGGCTGCGTGATGTCGCTGTGAATCGATGTCAGCTCACCGTGCCCGAGAGTGGCGCGGCGGGCGGCGACGGCGTCAAGGGCGGTGTGACGGTGGCTGCCGGCGGTGGTGGCGCGGAAGGTCGCGGCGCGAGGACCGGCGGCGGTGGCGGCCCCGGTCTCGACTGCTACGGGGCGCGGGCGCGAAGGCGCGGTCGGGGTGCGTGGGAGACGGCGTTCGCCGCGGCCGTCGCCTACCGCGAGCGCGAAGGACACCTCGAAGTGCCCCGCGCACGTGGAGACCGTGACGACGGAGGCGGCGGCCGGGCCCGAGGACGGCGCGGGCGAGGGCGATGCCGCCGTCGGGGTCGAGGTGCGGCTCGGTAAGTGGGTCAACAACCAACGCGCCCGACGCGAATCGCTGACCAAGGAACGGGTGCGGCTGCTCACCGAACTCGGCATGCGCTGGTGAACGGGCCCGGTCAGAGCGGAACCAGGCGGACGACGGTCACCAACAGGAGGGCCTTGGAGCTTCCTGGCGGATCATGACGTCGCCCACGGCCGTGTCGCTGCAGTCGTAGACGGGCCGCGCGGGGAGGTTCCGCGCGTACGGGGTCGCGGGCCACCGCCGCCATGCCCCGCTCGGAACTCACCCGTCGGGCTGGGTCCGGATGGGGCCTACACATCGCTCGATGACGAAGTCAGCCGAAAGGGGCGACGACCTGGACGACGGTGACGACCACGACGTTCGGGCTCACCTCGTAGGTGAGGATGGCGTTCGCGAGGGTGACGTCGCGGCGGTCGCGATTGCCGCGCACCGACGAGGAGCCGTTGCCGTATGGGTCGGAGCCGAGAGCGCTGTCGGCGGCGCTCTTGATCTGCCGCTGGCGTGTGGCGGGGAGTTTGGCGATGTTGTTCTCGGCGCTGTCGGTGAACTGCACGCGATAGCGGGCCACGATGTCTCCTACACAGTGGGAGGGCCGGTCACCGGATTGCCGTCGGGGTCGACGACGCCGGTGTAATCGCCCCGGCGGACGCGTTCGAGGGCTTCCTCGGCCTCCTCGTGGGCCTCGGGCGGCAGCGCCCAGTCCAGGACCACGCGCCGCACGAGGTGCTCCAGGGGCGTGTCGTACACGACCTTGTCGAACTCCTCACGCCGCTCCTCGGGCAACGCCGCGCGGATACCGCCCAGCGTCCCCGGCAGCGTGACGACTTCCCCCCGCACGACGTGCGTCCAATCCGAATCCGCCATGACACCCAGCCTGCCGGCACGAGAGCGAAGATCGGTAGACGGCGCGGCGGAGCGTCGATTCGGACACCTCGAAGCACCTCCACGCCCTCGACGTCTAGGGCCTCGACCGCTGACGCACCAACGATCGTCCTGGCCGACTTCCGTAACCTCCGCCTGCTTCGTGCCGGGCGTGTCTTCAGGCGGAAGTGTCAAGGGGGTGACACGGTGCCGTCCGGTTCCAAGCTGGAGCGCGAGTGCCTGACCTTCGACGCCGGATTCGCCTACGTGACCCAGACGTTCACCGGCGACGGCGGCACCGTCGCCACCACCACCCTGAACACCCCGTTCTCCTCGCCCGTCACCGCCACCCACACCCGAGCCCGCGGCCTGCCCCCACTCACCGTCCGCCGCACCGCCACCGAGTGACAGTCGAAACGATCACACACGTCCACACCCCGACCAGCACACAAACACCCACAGCACGCATCAACCCGACTGACGACCAAACACCGCCACCACGACGCACACTCACAACAGCGATCACTCGGGAGGCCACTTTCGGATCCGCTCGCGAGCCACTCGGCGACATGTGGTGCACGACTTGGGCCACGGCCATACATGGATCAATCGTGGCCGCCAATGGTGTCTGTAGGTCAGGACCAATTCTGCCGCCAACCCGCACAGCGTCGTAGCACCGCAGAGCGCATGTTCCACCATGGCTGCCCCGGAAGAAGGATCGGCCAGCACCGAAGCAGTCCATCTGTGGCTAATCGGAGCCAATGGGAGACGACGGAGTTCGCCTCCATTGAGGCACTCATACATGGCATCGCAGAAATCACAGTCGATGACAAGGAGCACTGGCTTTCCATCAAGACCAATCGGAGGTCCAACTACGGGTAGAGGCATGTTGCAAATCTCACACAGAGACACTTGGAGCTTTCCATTCACGAGTTTCAGTCCCTCCGGTCACACGTACACCGCTGTCACTGCCGCGATGGAAACGGCCCCAGACATGCCGCCCAATGGCAATTTCCCATATTTGGCTCCAACAGGTTGCGTAGCGAGGTCGGCCTGCTCACCGCCCTACCGAGCCCACCACGACCGCCACGTCCTGACCAGTACCGTCGACGTCCTCGGCGTCGCCCACTGGCTGCTCACCGAACGTGCTCCGCAGCCCGCCGGCGATCTGCCGCCCTTCGACGCGCTGGTCGTCTCCGTTCACCCGGGCGGCAACGTCGAACTCACCGAGCTGAGCGCCGTGCGAGCCCGTTGGCCACGCCTGGACCGCCTGCCCGACGGCGGATTCGTCGTTGCCGCGCCCCGCGCCCGCCGATACAAGAACGCGAACCAGGTCCGAGTCTTCGACGCGCTCGGCCGCGAGGTGTCGTCCTTCTCCGTCGGGGACGCCATCGAACACCTGCTCGTCGACGAGGACGGCCACATCCGGGTCGGTCACTTCGACGAGAACCCGGCCGGAATCCGTCGCTGGAGCGCCACCGGCCGGCTCGCCTGGACGTCGGACGGCGCCCGCATCCCCGGCCTCTTCGACTGCTACGCCCTGAACGTGTCGGGCACCACCGCCTGGGCGTGCCCGTACACGGACTTCCCGCTCGTCGAGATACACCCCGACCGGCCTGTGAGGGTGTGGGCGAACCGCGTACGGGGTGCCAACGCGGTGGCCGTCCACGGCGACCGGGTGGTTTTCTACGGCGGCTACGGCGAGAAGCGGGACCGACTCGCCCACGGAGAGCTCACCGAAACATCCGTCGATCAGACGGGCGTCGGTGTGCTCACGCTGCCCGACGGTCCCGCCCCCGGCCGCCGGCGGGTCGTCGGTCGAGCGAGCAGGATCCACGTCCAGGCCGAGCCGTTCACCCGCGTGGGGCGTGTTCGACATCGGCGGCTGATCCCCGGCGGCCGGACCCGACGACGGCGCGGTGGAGGGCGGCTTTGGCCTCGAGCGCGGGCGGCGGGCGCGGAAGGCTCGGGCGTGGAGCAGGGCGGCGAGTTGTTCGGGGTTGTCCGGTCGGACAGGTGCGCGGTGTCCAGGCGGCGGCCGTCTGGATGGTGTGTGTCGGCGGATCCGGCGGCCGGTCGGCGGGATGCCCTGTCGGTGGGGCACCGGCGATTAGAGTGTGGCCGTCGGATCGTCGTGAGGGAGGGGTGTGGGGTGACTGCCGAGCCCGAGTATTCGACTCCGGTGATCGCGCGGCCGGAGGGCACGATCGAGGGCGTGCGTGCGGCGATCGCGTTGTTGGCGCCGCACTGGCTTCCCGAGATGGACCGGTCCCAGCGCGAGGCGACCGCGAAGGCGTTGGAGGTCAACCGGCTCGACCCGTTGCGGGGCTGGTTGCGGCACTGGGCGGCGATCGCGGAGATCGAGCGTCACCCGGACCTGGCGTTCCGCTACCACCACGCCGAGCAGGTCGACACCGTCAGCGACGATCCCCGGGTGCGGGCCCGCGGTGTTCGGGTCGCCGGCGAGTTGTTGCGGGCCGCCTACGCCGCGGTGGGCGTGTGAGCTGGGGCTGGGAGTACGAACCCGACCAGGCGAGCGTGGTGGGCGGGGCACCGGAGGCCTTCGTCGCCCTGGTCGAGACCGCGGTCGCGGAGATCGTCCGCGCGGCCGAGGCCCTGTATCTCGACGGAACGCTGTACGAGGGGCCCAATCCCCGCGCGGCGACCGCCTACGTCGACGACGGCATGTTCGTGTACCTGATCGTGGTACGCAGCGAACGCGTCTACGTCCTGCAGACGACACACCTCCCCGCCCACTGACACCTGCACGTCCGAATCCGCACTTTGGGTGACTCGTTTGTAGTCGGGCAGGGCGGCGGACAGCATCCGGTCCACGCCATGGTCGAGGTTCTCGATGATGCCCTTCTGGTGAGGGCGGGAGGGCGGGAGGGCAGTGATGTCGGCGTCCAGTGCGGTGAGTGCGGTGGTCACGGCGCGGGAGAGGAAGTCTTGGTCGCGGTCGAAGCGCACGTGTTCGGGCAGGCCGCCGAACGGGCCGTAGGGGTCGGTCGGTGCGCACGATCGCGGAACGCAACGCGGCCGGGACCGAGGCACGTGTGGGAACGCCGGGCGTGACGGCGATGCCGGTGATCGCGTTGGTCGCGCAGTTGATGAACCAGGTGACGTAGGGGTGGACGTGGTCGCCGTCGGCGGATACACGCAGCGGGGCCTGGACGTGGTCGGCCTCCCAGGTGTGGTTGCGCCAGGTTCGGGGGCACTTGGCGAACACGTCCAGCCACCGGTCGGCTTCCGGGTCTCTTGCGGTGGCCGACCCGCTCCCCCGCAGTCAGATCCCGGCGGGGCGCGCGCAGGAACGTCGACAGCGACGGCACCGGAGCACCCAGGACCGGCGCGGCGAACTCCCCACCGGGCGCAGCGCGGCGCTGGACGCCCTGGTCGACGGCGAGGAATGGCACCCGCCGCATTGGCCGGTGGCGTGGCAGCGGCACCTGACCCACGCGGCCGACTACCTGACCGAGCGGGCCGGGCGGGGCGAGGGCGGGCGGTTGGACGACGTGGGCCTGGACGTGGTTCACCGTGGGACGTCGATCGGTCGGTGGGTGGCTCGGCAGCGGTCCGGGTGGGACGGGTTGAACGCGGCGCAGCGCGAGCAGCTGCTTGCGCTCGGGTTGACCCCGCCCGCGCTGGCCGACACCGCCGGCTCGGCCGAGGCCGGGGCGGTGGCGGTGCCGGACGGGCCTCGGCCGAAGCGCACGCGTGAGCAGGCGTGGGCGATCACGGTGGGTGCGGCGGCGGCGTACCGGGCCCGGGTCGGGCACCTCGAAGTGCCGCGCGCCCACGTGGAGACCGTGGTGGCGTTCGACGGGTGGCCCGAGGACGTCCGGCTGGGCGTGTGGATCACCACCACCAGGAGCAGGAAGGCGAAACTCTCGGAGCAGCGGATCGCCGAGCTGGACGCGCTGGGCATGCGCTGGACATGAGGTCTGTGGTCGATGTTCGGGCCCGGTGGTCCGGTGTTCGTGATTCGAGAACGCGAGGCTGCGACCGTGGTGGTCGGGGCCTCGCGTTCTCGAATGGCGGGCCTGTGGGGCGGGTCGGTTCGCCGGCGGTTCGGAGTGGGTGTCAGGCGCCGCCGTCCTCGATGTCGGAGATGAGCTTGGTGCTCAGGTCGCTCTGTACGGCGAGGCGGGTGTGTCCGGCGTCGGGGCCGGTGCCCCAGGTGAGGGTGACGGTGGTGAACAGGTGCCCGGCGCCCGAGTCGTGGTAGCGCACCTCCCATCGGGTGGGGACGTCCCGGGCGCGTAGTACGCCGTCGGCGTTGTTGGCCTCTTCCCAGGCGGCCAGGCGTTGGTGCAGATCCTCGGTGAGGTAGTGGGCGCGCAACTGGCTGCCGAGGTCGTCGGTGCCGTCGTCGATGGCGTCGATGTAGGCGCCGTAGAAGTCGGCGACCCGGTCCACGGCCGAATCCGGGCCGCCCTCGCGGACCGGCGTGTTCGTCTGGACGTCGGTCATGACCTTTTTCCCCTTTGCTCGTGAGGCGGCCGGCGCGAGCCGTCGCCGCCCGGCCACACCACCCAACGAGAACCCCACCCCGCAGGCAACGCCCATCCCGCGGCCCGGCCCTCGGCCGGACCGCGGGACACCTCACGGCCCGCGCGCCCACGGAGACACCGGTCGGCCAGTGTGCGGTCTCCGCAGGCATCACACGTCCGCAGTGGCCGCAGGTCGTGTCGGCGGGCATCGAGTGGTTCGACTCTCGATCGCGGGCCGAATTCGCCGAGTCGTTCGCCGTCGTCACCGAGCATCCGCGCCACAACAAGTCGAAGACCGGGGAGGCGGCCGGCCGCTGGTTCCGCCATCGTTGGCTGGAGGAACGCCTCGCCGGCGGGCCCGGTCCGGGGCCGGACGCGGGCGCGGGGGCGTGGAGGGCGTGGGACGAGGCCACCGCCGAGATCTGCGGCCACGAGGTGCCGTTCGAGTTGTGGTGGAGCCCGCACCCGCCGTGCGGCCGCCTTGCGGCGCAGCGGGCCGAGGCGGCACGTGCGCACGGTCCGACGATTCGAGAACACATCGTGTGGCCGCTGCGGGTCGAGGAGTTGGTACGCCTGACCCTCCATTTTCACGGCCACTGCGAGCGTTGCCGGGAGCCGTACCCTTGCGGTGGTCCGCTCGGCCGCCGCGCGCTTCGCGAACGACCCGCAGTACGCGCCGCTGTGGGACCCGCCGGCATTGCCGTGAACGCCATGGCGGTTCGGGGTGCCGCGCGGCGGTGGGCCGGGTGTCGTGCGGCGACCGACCGGGATCGTGGTCGGGTGTTCAGGTGGGCGGCGGGGGCCGGGGTGGGCAGGTGGTGGCGGCGGCCGGTGTCGGGATCGCCTTCCCAGACGTACTGCTCGTGTTCGGTGAGGGTGATGCCGTGGTCCCAGCGGCTGACGCTGCCGTGCGCGACCCATGCGTCCCAGGCGGTCTCGAACGCGTCGAACAGGCGTCGTGGGCCGCCCTGTTCGGTGCGGGCGCCGCCGTCGGGCAGCGTGGTGACCACGGCCCAGGACGCGACGCCGTCGTGGATCCAGGCGTTGACGCCGTCCCGATCGGTGTCGGTGGTGTAGACGACGTCGGGCAGCGTCATCCGCAGCGCCCACATCAGGTTCGCGTCGGTGTGCAGCGGGGTGATGTCGCGGTCGACGGGACGAACGTGGTCGGGAGCGCGGCCGTTGCGCACGTGCGTGTAGGAGTGGACGGTGACCGCGGGGGCGGGGGTGGCTCGGTCGGTCATGAACTGGGCCAGGCCGTGCATCCAGCCGCGGGCCGAGTGGTGGTCGTCGGCGACGGTCGCCGCGAAGTGGCCCATAACCTCGGGTCACAAGACACCGACCGACCGAGGCAGCTCAGCGCAGGTCGCATGGCGTCAACATCGGTGACTGAACGTCGGCTTCGGAACGCCCGCCGCTGCACGGATCAAGTCGTGTTCGGACTTCACGTTCCCGTGTCCTCATCCCTCTACCTGGTGTGGTGCGGCCTGCAGTGGCTGCGACGACTCGGTAGGGGGTCCGATGGACGCGCCGATGCTGGTCACGGCTGTCATGGTCATTTTCGGGAACGTGTGCGCGTTGGCGGGGTTGTGGTTGCGTCTGCGCTGGCGGGCCACACTCGACCAGGAGCGGCGAGCCTATGTGGTCGGTGTCGTGCGGCAGATCGCGCCGGGAACGCGGCTGGACATGGACGACCAGTACGCCAACGGCCACAGGGTCCGTGTCACGCTCATACGGCAGCCGGAGCCGCGTGACCACGCCGGGACCGGAAGGTGACGCCGGGAGCGGGGCCGGGCCAGGCGACCACGAGTCAGGTCTGCACGTCCGCGCGTAGACGCTTCCGCAGAGCGGCGGCGGACGTTCCCGCCAGCCACACGCGCAGGTCCGGGGAGCCCGCATCCGCCATGACGACACTGCCGGCGGCGATGTCCGCGAGAATCGCGCGGTCGGCATGGCCGAACCCGAGCGCAACGATCTCGGCCTGCTGCCTGTCGCGCAGTTGCTTGGCCAGCAGCCGCCACGCGACGTCCTCGGGCGCGAGCCGGCCGGACTGATCGGTGGGCCGGCCGTCGGAGATGAAGAGGACGAACGGTCGGCCGAACCGCATCATCCCGCGGCCTCGCAGGTCTGCCACGTCGCGGGTGACCGTGTCTCGCAACATCTCGAACGCAGCCTGGTAGTTCGTCACACCGGCTGCTGTCAGGGCCGGGACCGCCGTCAGACGGTCGAGCCTGGTGAGCGGGAGGACAAGGCGGCTCTCGCTCCCGAATCCGATGACCGCAACCATGACCACGTCGGTGCCCGAGACCTCGGCCGCAACGACGTCGAGGAAGTCGGCAATCGCCGCATTCAGGTCGGCAATCGGCTCGCCTGCCATGGAGGCGGACGTGTCGCACACCAGGTACAGCGGCCACACGCGCTTCGGCTTCCGGAACCGCGGGCTCTCTTGCGTGCTGCTGGCACGCCCGGCCTGGTCGAGTACCGTCCCCAGTCCCGCGTCCGGATCCACAACCCGGCGCAGCGCCCGGTCGAGGTCGGCGTCCGCATCGCCCAGCAGCCGGTCGAGTTCGTCGTCCGCGTTTTGTTCGTGGCCGCTCATGTCGTCCCGCCTTCGTCGAGTAGCGATTCTCTCAGTCGGCGCCTGGCCAGGGCCAGGCTTGCGCGCACCGCTGCGGGGTTCGTCGGTGCGTCGGGGTTGGCCTCGCTGAGAATCCGTGCGATCTCGCCGGGCTTGTAGCCGTCGAACGTCCACGCCATCACCTCCGCCTGGCGTCGGGGCAGCCGGGTCAGGCAGTCGTAGACCTGCCGCGTCTCCTCTTTGAGATCCCACTGCGCCGTGAAGTCCGGCTGTTCGCCTGATTGCGCGCGCAACGCGCGTTGGAAATCCTCACGCGGACGCCTGCGTTGGGCATCGAATTCCCGCAGGACCGTGGTGCGGATCCATGTGGAAGGATCCTTGATCCGGTCCCATCGCTCGAGTGCTTTGACGAAGCCGGCCTGCACCGCGTCCCAGGCATCACCCCACTCGGCGCCTCGGGCTTTGCGGACGAACAGCAGGATGCGGCGGTGGTCGCGGCGGTAGAACTCCTCGAAACCCGAAGGAACCCCCGGTGTCCCCGCCACGAGTGCGCCCCCTGTTCGTGTGCGTATCGACGCCTAGGAGTCTTCCGTACACACGGTCCAGCCGCAGGGAAAAACCGCATGGAATCGCTCCTTCGCAGACGGCTATACCGGGCGAAACATGGGGGATCCGGAAAACGGGACCGGTGCAGGCGCAGTGTGTCGCCCAGCGGGCAACTTGACAGGGCGCCGATGCGCCCCTCACGGGCGAAGCCGGGCCCGCACTCCACCGGCCGGGAATCGGCGCGTCCACCGCCGGGCAACAACTCCGCTGCCGAGGCCGGTCGCCCGATCCCGTCCGTCCGGTTGCCGTTCACGCCCGGTGACTGCGCGAAGTCCTCGCGAACCATACGTCCGTCGGCCTCCGCCACACCCAGGTGAACGACCTCTGCGGCCGGTTTTCGTAGCGTCAAGGCGCAGCGGAGATGGTCGGGGGTTCGGCGAAGCGCAACCTCGTCCGCCGGCTGGTGGAGATCCTCCTCCTCACGCCGCCTACGTCGTGGCGGTGGAGAAGGCGTTGGGCGACCTCGTTACCGGTCCGGGTGTCATCGCCCACCGCACGCGGAGATGGGGGCCTCATGATCGCGAACTGACCCTCCTGGAGGCCCGAATCGACATCTCCGACCCGGCCCCCGGCAAGCCCCGGCGCCTGCTGATCTGGGACCAGGTGTCCCTGTGGCGATGTGGAACGGCGGACGCCCGCAGGCACGTTGCCCGCCCTCACGACCTCCTGTCCGTCGCGGTCCCGGCGCCCGAGCGGATCGCCTTCGCCGTGCGAACGCTGCTGACGGGACTGCCCGTCGGATCGTCCCGCGCGGACGACACACCCCTCCCGTCGACCATCGCCCTGTCCCACGACCTGCGGGACGCCATCGCCGACGGCGACCTCGAACACGACCCCGCGGCACGCCTGGCCACCTACGCCGCAACGCCACGCCCCGGCGCCATCGGGCCCGACGGTTCGGCCTCGACCTCCCCCACGACGACGTCGTGAACGGCCCGCTCCTCGCGGCCGGACCGCACGAAGGACTCTCCGAGCCCTCGCACCTCGAATTCGGATCGTCGGTCGCTCGGGTCGCTCCGCACAGCTCGGAGGCGGGTGGCGTCCGTGGCGGCTGGTTGAATGCGCTCCCATGACGGACTGGTCGCGGCTGCATGACTTCGAAGGCTCGGCGGACGACATCCCCGTGCTGCTGTTCGCGAAGCTCGCGCCGCACAATCGGGAGCGGGCCTGGCGTGCCCTGCACGGCAGGCTGTGTCGGGACGAGAGCGTGTGCCCCGCGAGCCTGGCCGCGTTGCCCCTGTTGTGGGAGGTCGCCGTCGGCGGCTCCAGGGAGGATCGGGGCGCGGCGGTGTTCCTGGCCGGTGAGATCGTCTCGGCGGGACGGCGGATCCGCTGCTACGACCGGGTGTTGGATTCGCACGCCGCGCGGGTCGCGGAGATGGCGGTCGTCGCGGACGCGCATCTCGCCGACCACGCGCACCAGGCGCACTACGTCCATCTGCTGTGCGGCTTGCTCGCGCTCCAGGGGCATCTCGCCTGGGCCTGGGGGCTCGACGACCTCACCGACGCGTTCCTGGCCGTCCACTGCCCGCACTGCGGCGCCGACGTCACCATCGCGGTGGGTGATTACGGCGACTACTCCGCGATCCGGGACTGGCATCGAGGAGACATCGACCGCCGGCCCCTGCGACCGACCGTGCCCGGGGAGATGGCACCGCCGGGTGCGCGGCTGCACGCGATCGCGGTCCGCGACGGGCAGGCCTCGCTCGCCCGCGGTCTGCCGTACGTCTTCGGCACTGCACAATGCCCGCCCTGCGGACGCGCGTTCGCGATCGCCCCCGCGTTCGAGAAACGAGTCCAATCCGACGGCACGCCCAAGCTCCCGGGCACATGAACGCCCCGGCCGCGCCCGGAGACCGTCGGCTCCGGCCGCGGCCCACCGCGGTTCGGGCGCGGGACGTCAGAAGCACGGCTCCGGCGCAGGGCCGGGCCAGGTGTCGGGGTCGAGCATCTGCCACAGAGTGTGGGACAAGCCGTCGACGCCCAGGTCGTCGACCTGCGTCAGCCACGGCGTCGGGGACAACAGTCGGTGGAGTTCGGGGGTGACGCTCTCCTCGATCATCGTGCGCAGGGTGTCGGGGACGGGGTCCTCGACCAGGCACAGCCACCCCAACGCGGCGCACACCCGCACCTCCGGGGGAGCGGTCGTGTCCGACCACAGGGCGTGGGTGAACGCGGCCGTGCCTCAAGCGGGTGTTCCCGGGCCAGTTGCGCAATCGCCAGGACCAGGCCCGCGCGCACGCGGGCGTCCTGCTCGACGTCGAGGCGGGTGTGCAGGGCGGTGGCGATCTCCCGGGCCCGGTCGGAGGCGGCGGCCAGGACGTAGGCGGCCATCTCGCGTACCCGCAGGTCCGGGTCGTCCAGCAGTGCAATCGGGATGTGCGCGTCCGCAGCGATCGCGTTACGCGCCGCGCGGATCACCCGGTTCTGTACGGAGCCGTCCACGCCGTAACGCACGTCGTCGTCCGCGTACGCGACCCGCAGCAGGCCGGCCCTGGTTCCGTCGTCCCAGAAGTTCCGGCGTGCCACCAACGCGCACATCTCCAATCCCGAGGATCGATCGTGTGTGAACGGGTCTGCCGCGATGCGCAGCAGGAACGGCACCGCCAACGCCCCCACCGGGAAACGACATCCCTCGCAGTACATGGCGTACCCCAACGCCTGCCTCGCCTCGCGTGCCGTGGCGGGATCGGCGGAGCGCATCCGCTCCAACTCCCCGGGCACGTCGGGCTCGTCGGCGAACCGGGCGAACGGCACCCGCTCGTAGCGGAAACCCTCCCGAACGTCGAGGGACATCCCCGCCACCACCATCCACACGTCCCCGTCCGTCCCCTCCCACCCCTGCGACCCGTACTCCTCCCCCGACGCCTCCCCAGCGCTCCACGCCTCGTGCAACGCCTCGGCGTCCATACCCTCGCCCATCCCCCGCCCCTCCCCGTATCCCCTCACCGGGTGGCAACACGTCGATCTACGACACGCCGTCACGCACCCCGCCCGCCTCGGAGCGGCCACGCCGCCGCGCCGGACACCGGCGCGCGCAGCGTAGCCGGCCCCACCGACACCCCGTGCTTCCCGCGAGGCGGCGTCGCCGAGGGTGCACCGGGACACGTCGTGGGCGGTCGCCGGGCGAGTTCGCGCTCGCGGTCGACGGTGGTCTCGTGGCGTGGTTCGCCGGATGCTCCGCACTCTCGTTCGCGCCGGACTTCCGGCGCCGAGCCCGGCCGGCAGGCTGTGTCGGGACGAGAGCGTGTGCCCCGCGAGCTTCGCGGCGTTGCCCCTGTGGGAAGCCGCCGTCGACGGAGCCCCCGAGGATCGGGGCACGGCGGTGTTCCCGGCCGGTGAGATCGTCTCGGTGGGACGCCGCTACCGCGAATACGACTCGGCGCTGGAGCCGCACGCCGCGCGGACCGCGGAGACGGCGGTCGTGGCGGACGCGCATCTCCCCGGCCAGGCGCACGACACGCACTACGTCCACCGGTTGCGCGGCATGCTCGCGCTCGAGGGGCGCCTGGCCTGGGCGTGGGGGCTCGACGCGACCTCGCCGACGCGTTCCTCGCCGTCCGCTGCCCCCGCTGCGGCGCCGACGTCACCATCGCAGTGGGCGAGCACGGCAATCCCGTGATCCGAAACCGGCACTGCGCAGACATCGACCGCCGTCCCCTGCACCCGACCCGCCCGAGAGATGACACCACCGAGGGCGCGGTCGCACGCGATCGCGATCCGCGCCTCACGCGGGCCGGGAAACCGGAACTCGCCCGGGTGGGGCTCCCGGGGGCACCGATACGCTGGCGCGATGACCGGGTTCGACGACACCGACCGACGGCAACTCGCCCTGTTGTTGCACGAGTACGCCGAACACGGGTCGACCGCTCTGGCGAGGCTCGGACTTCGCTGTTTGCCGCCGGTGCTCACTCGGTGGGCTCGTTAGCCTGGGGTCATGGGGCGTAGTTACACCGATTCGACGATCAAGCTGTTGTTCGGCGGCGCGCAGTCTTGCGCGTATCCCGGCTGTGGGCACTCCTTGATTCTGTGGGAGCGCGGTCGTCCGACACCGGTCGTGCAGATCGCGCACATTCGTTCGGAGAAGCCGGGCGGCCCCCGCCATGATCCCCTCTACGAGGGCGACATCAACGGTTTCGAGAACCTCCTCCTGCTGTGTGGAGTGCACCATCCCATCGTGGACGGTCACGAGTCGGTCTATCCCGTCGAGGAGTTGGAGGAGTGGAAGGAGGCTCAGAACGCCCAGGAGGGGCAGCAGTTGACGTCCGAGGACATCGCGTTGATCCGGCGGCTGTTGACGCGCGAGAGCGGCCCCGAGATCGACGACGTCGTCTGCCTCGAAGTCGTCGGCGAGGTGCCCGTGTTCGACCTGGGGGCGGACTTCCTGCGTACGTGGCTCGAACAGCGAAGGCGCGAGGCGCTGGCCTCCCTGGAGACCTGGGAGGCGCGGCGGGCCCGGCACAGTGAGGGGTTCGACGCGTCGGCGCTCCCCGCGGTGGATGCGGTGGTGGCCGAATCGGGTGCGGACGCGAGGACGCTTGAGGAGGGGGCGGAGTTGGACGCCCGGGAACGCGCCGGGGAGACGTTGACGGCGGAGGAACTCCGCTACGTCGCCGAGTTGCGCGCGATCGGCGAGCGCGTGCGCCGGACGTACGTGTCCCTGGCGTTCACCACGACGGATCCCGACCCGCGTTCCCCCGACCAGTATCGTGCCGAGGTCGAGGCACACCTCGCCGACTGCCGGGAGAGGTTCGTACGCGAGGCCCACGCGCTGCTCGCCTCCGCGCCGCCGTTGCGGTTTCGACTGGTGAACACGGGCAAGCACTACGTCGAGGGTGTCCAGGTCGTGGTCACCGTCGCGAAGGACGGGACCGTGGTCGCTCTCCCTGCCGATGCGCCGCCGGTGGCGGCGTTTCCCGACCCGCCGCGCGCCTACGGCCCGCGGCGCAGGAATCTGTTGCCGTCGCCCGTTCCGGAGTGGGTGACGCAAGGAAACGCGACGTGGTCGCCGCGCGACCTCGGAGCCCTGGCATACCGCTTCCCCGATCCGCGTGTCCCCGAGATCGACGAGCACGACGGCGATGTCGAGATCGTCTTCTCCCCCGTGTCCGTGCGCGCGTTCGACGCCGTCGATCTCGAGCCGGTGACGATCGCCGCGCGGGCACCCGCTCCACGCTCCCTCCCCTTGCGCTGGCGCGCCACGGGCACCAACATGCCCGGCCGGGCGAGCGGCACCATCGACGTGGACACGGCTTCGCTGCCGAGCGCGTCGCTCGCCGAACGGCTGCTACCCACCGAATCACCCCAAGTCGAGGCCTGAGACCGTCCCTGTGCCCACGGGTCGGTGCACCAGGCGGGAGCCCCCTCGGTGGTGCGGCCGTGCGTCGACGTCCCGCCCCCGACTCCAGGCGTCCATCATGGCCCGCTTCCGGCCCGAAACCGAAGAAGCCCGGTGCCCGAGTCGTACGCCCCCGCCGGCTTCGGGGAGGAGGAGAACGTGTGGCCCATCGTTCGCGGCGACGACGTGGACAGGCCGGCGCGAAACCGGGACCCGGAGTCTCAAAAGGGCGGGTCGTCCGCGAACCCCTGGGGGCCTCCCCACAGATCGGGGAACGTCGGGGGTTCGACGAGGTCGAACATCTGGTTCAGGGTGTGCGCCAGTCCGGCGCCGAAGTAGGGATCCACCTGCCGTAGCCAGGGCACCTCGGCCATCACGAGGCCGAGTTCGTGCGTGACCAGCTCGTCCAGGACGGTGCGCAGGTCTCGG
>NZ_MWQN01000007.1 GCF_002024165.1 Embleya scabrispora | reverse complement strand
CGACGGAACCTCGCTGCTGCGCACCGCGAGCCTGGCCGTACGCCCCATCCCCGTTCTGGACGATCCGGCGTTCGCGTTGTCGCTGGTGAACACCCTCGCCTACCGCGGCAGCCTCGAGGACCCCGGCGACGACACCGGACCGGAACCGCCGCTGCCCTACTGGGCGGCACCCGGCGGCCTGGAGCCCGCCGAAGCGCTGCGCGAACTGCGGCAACGCAGCGGCGCGTTCTACGAGGCGATGCGCGGCGGCAACGGCTACTTCCGCACCCTTCACCGCGACATCAAACTCGCCATCGTCGCGGGCACGCTGGTCCACCTCCTCCAACTCGGCGGCCGCACCCGCCGCGGGGGAGCCCACGGAGTCCTCGAGCTGATCGACGCCGCGTTCACCGCCGCCGGTGAAGCCTCCGCCCTGCCCAACCTGCTCGGCCAACTCAGGCAGCGATGGGCCCAGGGCGGCGAACTGGACCTGCTGCAGGACGTCTACGCCTCCACCCTCACCGACGCCATCTTCGGCCTGATCCCGAACGGGAGCGACCCCACGCCGTGACCGAGACCTCCCCGTCGACGACCGACTCCCCTGACGACCCCGCCGCGCACGCCGCCGATCCCGTGCCCGCGGCACGGCGCCCCCGGAAAGCGGAACTGCTGCCGCCTCGTGCGGCGACGTGCTCGTTCCTGCTCACCGACGACCTACTCGGACACGCCTGGGTCTACCTGCTCCCGCCTGCGTTCACCGCCGCGTGGCGCAGACTGCCGCTCAACCGGAAGAACCCCGACCACCAGCGGCCCACCGCGTCGTTGACCACCGCCGGCCGCGCGGTCACCGGACAGGCGATGATCTTCACCGACCCCGAGTGGCCCGACCGGAACGGCCCCTGGCCCGGACAGGCCAAGTTCATCACTCCCGAACCGGTCCCCGGGCACCTGTACGGCCGCCTGCTACGCGTCTGGGAACACCATCTCCCCGGCGCCGGCGGCAACACCCTCGCCCCCACGCTCGACGCGACCGCCGCGTGCGTGCCCTACCGGCTCGCGGACGCGCTCACCCGCCACGACGACGGCCGACTGACCTGCCCCGCGTGGGCACTCCAGGTCGCGGCCTGGCACCTGGCCACCTTGTTGGCGGCGAAACCCCTGCGCCTGGACCAGCGCAAGGAGCCGCTCACGTTCCTCACGGACACCGACGGCGCCCTGCTGACCTGGGACGACCCGATCCAGCAGACAGTGGCCTGGACGGAGAAGGACAAGGACACCGACGAAGAAGTCGAACGCAGCCGCACCGGGTTCACCACCGGCAAGGTCACGGTCGATGTCGACCACGCACCCGGCGGGACCACGCTGGTAGCCCACGTGTGGGCGAGCATGACCCGCACCGCCACCAGCTGGCACGACGTCAAGAGCGTCTACCTGCGTCCCCATGCGCACGCCGACGTCATCCTCAAGACCCCGATCCTCGTCCAGTGGCCCAAGCCCTCCACGGACTCCGACACGCCCACGGCGATCGCTCCGCGCCGACTCCTCTACCGCGGCGCGACCGCGAAGATCGTCCAGGACTGCGGCATCCACCCGTTGCCCGATCTCGCCGAAACCGACATGGCCGTCCTCGGCGCCGTCCGCCCCGTCCACACCACCGGACGGCACCCCCACGGCACCGGCGCGGGCGCACGCTTGCAACTCCGCCTGAACGAACACGCCGCCACCGCGCTCGCCACCGCACCTCTCACCGCCGTCCAGACCCGCATCAAGGTCACCGACGCACCACGCCTGATCCCCTCCGCCACCGAGGACACCCTTCCCGAGGCCCTCGCGGGCGCCGAACTGGACCGACTGCGCATCGCCGTCGTCTACCACGACCGCCGGTGGAAACATCGAATCCTGACCCAACTCGCCGCCGACCACCCGCGCAGCGCTCTCGCCGCCGCCGTCCCCGCCGACGAATCCCCGAACACCGACGGCCCCACCGGCCCGCACCCCCGCGACACGGACGCCCCCCGCGACGAGACCGCGGACGGCGCCCGTACCGACGCGGCCGCCGAACGCACCCACGATGCCTGCGCCGACGCGGTACCGCTCGCCCTGGCACCCGGAGTGGAGATCGTCTGCCTGCACCTGCCGGAACTCGTCGCCCACGGCGCCCACGAGCGCACCGGCATCCTGCACGGCAACGCCCGCTGGCTGCGCGCCGCCCACCCCCGCGAACACATCGCCGCCCTCGCCCAGACCTGGTACCCCCTCCCCAAGCACCCCGACGGCACCACACCCGCCGACGCGAAACCACAGCTCAAGGCCCTGCTCGCCTCCCACGGCATCACCGACCAGTACATCAAGACCCGCCCCCACGACACCGACCACGGCCCCGGAGCCCCGAAACGTCGCTACAACATCCGCGAGAACAAGGCCCGCAAGGCCGCCCGCGAAGCCGGCATCGACGAAGACAGCGTCGTCGACCCCGAAACCGACTTCCCCGTCCGTGCGGCCCTCGGCGACCTCCTCGCGACCTGCGGCGTCCTCGACAGCCGTCTCCTGACCGCCGCGCGCTCCGGCGCACCCGGCACCGAACTCGACGCGCCCGTTACCGCCGTCGGCCTGTGGACCCGCGCCCACGCCTTCCCCACCATTCCCGGAAGGCCCCGCCGTCCCGCCGTCCTCGCAGTCACCCTCGCTGCCGTCCACCTCGACCCCGGCAGTCCAGCCGCGCCGCGCTGGGAGCTGTACGGGCCCGCCGGGTGGGCACGACTCGGCCCAGCCCGCTGCGGACACCACGCCGGTCCCATCGGCCGCCCCGGACACAGCCGGCGCGGCGACGACCTCCCCCAGGTCCGTGCGTTCGTCGACCAAGCCCTGCGCGAACTCCACCACCTCGGCCGCGTCGTCGTCTTCGCCACCCCCGACAGCCAGTCCATCTGGCCGGGCCTCGCCAACGCCACCCACGGCCGCAGTGCCCTGCCCGGCGACAGCCTGCGAACCGCCGGTGTTCCCGCCGCCGTCGTCCGCGTCGCCGCCGCACGCATCCCCCGCCTCGTCGACCGCCTCAACCGCACCGACCCGGCCGACCCACCAACCGACCACACCCCGGGCATGCCCGGCGCCTACGTCTACCGGTACGACATCGACGACACCCCCACCTGGTACTTCGCCCACAAGACACGGCAGTACGACAGCGGCAAGACCGGCCGCCGCAGCGCCGACTACACCCGCTGGACCCTCCCCGAGCCCCTCACCGACGCACTCGGCGACGACTGGCACGCCGCCGCGACCGTCCAGTACACGATCCCCGTCGACGGCGGCTGGGAACACGACCGCCTCATCGGCCTCGCCGCCCGCCTCACCGAACAAGCCGTCTCCTGGGACGACCGCACCGTCCTCCCCGCTCCCTTGCACTGGGCAAAGAACGCCGACGAAAAACACCCCCGATACGGCGACCGAGCGCTATGACCCCGACCTGCCCCGCACTCGCCCAGCAGCCGGGGCGGCGCGCCATCCGCATCGCTGCGCGTTCGATCGGTTCCGTACCGGCACCGCGTCCAACGTCCCGACGCCTCGCTCGTCTCGGCGTTACCCCGGGCGACCCGCGACAGCGCGCAAGGAACCGCGTTCGCGGACCCGTACGCATGTGCCGGCTCATGCCGGCGCACGCGGCTCATGCCCCTTGTTCCACCGTCGGCTCCGCGCTCGCCGTCGGGGAACTTCTCCGTGTCGCCACGTGACCGGAGGTCCGCGACGGGGCCCTGCCCGCAGCCTCGACTGCCAGGGTGTTCGGGTCAGGGCGTGGAGGTCCACGGCAGGCCGTTCGCCGTGTTCCGGAGTTCTTGTTGCAGGTCGCTCGCCAGGTTGTCCGCCTTGTCGAGAAGGGCGAGGAAGTCGTGGGTCAACCGGGCGATGTGCGCGTCGTCGGGGGCCGTCTCGAGTGGCGTCACCTCGACGTATCTTCCCGGGGTGAGGACGTGTCCGCAGCCTCGGATCTCGGTGAGCGGCACGGAGCGACACAGGCCTGCGACGTCTTCGTACACGGTGTTCGAAGCTCTGGCGCTGCGGGTGCCCCGCCAGGCGCGGTAGATGTCGGCGATGGCCGCGATCTCGTCGTCGGCGAAGGCGCGTTGGGCGCGGTCGATCAGGCTGCCGTGACGGCTGGCGTCCACGAAGAGGACCTGGCCGCGCCGGTCGGTCAGCTTCGACGCTCCCTGGGGCGACTTGTCCTTGGCGAGGATCCATACACAGGCCGGTATCGCGGTGCTGGGGAACAGCCTCTCCGGCAGTGCGATGAGACAGGCGACGAGATCCTGGTCGATCATGGCGGCACGGATCGCGCCCTCGCCGGATTGCTTGGTGGACAGGGAGCCGTTGGCCAATACCACTGCGGCGGTTCCGGTGGGGGCGAGTTTGGCGCAGGCGTGTTGAAGCCACGCGAAGTTGGCGTTGGTTCGCGGTGGAACCCCGAATGTCCATCGGGGGTCGTCTTGCCGCCGTGCCCAGTTTCTCGTGTTGAAGGGGGGATGCGACATCACGAAGTCGGCGTCGAGGTCGGGCAGCAGATCCTCCGCCAGGGTGTCGGCCCAGCGAGCACCGGCGCCTGCTCCGTCCATGCCGCTCAAGGACAGGTTCATCCTGGCCAGCCGCCACGTGGTCTGGTTGATTTCCTGGCCCGAGACGACGATGTCGTCCCGGTGCTCCCGTCCGCGATGGGCTTCAAGGAATCTGCCCGCTTTGATCAGGAAGCCGCCGGTGCCGCAGCACGGGTCGTGGATTCGGCCCCCGTACGGTTCCAGGAGTTGGACCACCAGTTCGGTGACGCTCGACGGTGTGTGGAAGTCGGCGCCGCGTTTTCCTTCTTCTCGGGCGAAGCGCTCGATGAGGGCCTCGTACAGTTCGCGCAGGATCTCGCTCTCGCGACGGCCGGGGTGCCCGGTGAGGCCGGGGCGGTCGAGAACGTCCACGAGGTTCCGCAGCAGGACCGGGTCGACGAGGGCGCGGTCGTAGATTCGAGGGAGCACGTCGTGCAGGTCCCGGTGTTGCCGTGCCAGGGCTTGTGTCGCCCCGTCCAGCAGCGTGCCGAGTTCGCCTTCCCCGGCGCGCGCGTGGGCGGTGACGGCATCCCAGCGGGCGACCGGGGGGATCCACAGCACCCCCTCGGACGTGTACTCGTCCGGCGATTCGAGGAATGTTTGCAGGGTGGCGGCGGGTAGGTCGGCCAGTTCCCGGGCGATCTCGTCACGGCGTTCCGTGAACGCGGCCCAGGCATGCCGCAGAAACAGCAGTCCCAGGACGTAGTGCTTGTATCGGGCGGTGTCCATGCTGCCGCGCAACCTGGACACGGCCTGCCACAGCAGATCGGGAACGTCCCGTTCTCCGGCGCGTTTGCGTGAGGGCATCGTGTGGGTTCCTTGGTCCGGTCGTCGGCGTACGGTGACTCACGATTGTTCGGCGTCGGGGATCATGACGGACACGTTCATCGCTTCGAGGACTCGATTCTCCGTCGAGGCGGTGTAGGCGCGTTCGTGCAGAGGGATCGCGACTTCGGCGAAACGTTCGCGGGTCTCGCGGTCGGGCCAGCACACATCGAGCCCGGAGAGCCTTCGCACACTCATCTCCCGTGCCTGTTCTCCCTGGGTGCACCGTGCGAGGTCCTCGCTTCTGGAGCGCAGTTCGTGAAGGAGCCACATGCGATCGGCCTCGTCGTCGAGGTACAGCGCGGCGATGCCTCGCGCGGGGACCACGGCGATCCGGGACATGACGGTCCTGACCATGCCGGGCCGCGGCGCCAGCAGAAGCGTTCCGGGGGCGCGCACGGGGGCTGCGTCGGCGGATGTCGACTTGGCCGTCCTGTCCAGACAGCCGATGTCGCTGCGGAGGATTTCGGCGGGGGAGACCCACGCCACCCCCTCGCTGGCGGACGAACGGGGCGAACCACCGCCGGACACGAGCGCCACGGCGCCCAGCCGTTGCGTCGATGTGAGCCACCGGCGCCTCCAGCGGGCGAAGTGCGCGTCCGCGAGTTCGAGCGCGCGCTCGGTGATCTCCCGGTTGACTGCGGACCGTCGATCGATCAGATCCATCATGCGTAGGGCCGGTAGCCGCAGTTCTTCGGGCGGCAAGGGGACGGACAACGCCCTCAACGCCGCGATGTTGAGCGTGGAGTGCGCCGAGGCATCGGATTTGCGACGGCACCACTCGCGGGCCGTCGGAGTGCGGAGCCACCCGTGCAGCCACGCGCCGATACCGAGTCGGCGGCCGGAGTCGGTGAATTTGACGACACCGACGGAGCGGGCCACGTTCCATCCGTCGTGCGCGTCGGTGACGATGGCCGTCTCGCCGACGCGACCGATGAGCACCACGACGAGATCTCCGGATCGAAGTCGCGTCCGGGAGTGCGTCGCGTCGATGCTCGCCGAGATCCGCATCGGTGCGATGCGATCGTCGACGACACCGCCCACGATGTTCCCGGCCTGGAGCAGCGGGACCCCGTCCGATACGTGCTGTCCGGCATCGACGACTCCGTATGTGACCGACGCGACTCCCAGCAGTTCCGAGAGCGCGTGCCGGGACCACTCCGAGGACGGCGGCGTTCGTCCGGCGTCCGCATCCGGGCCGCTCATGCGTTCCCCAACACCCGACGCAACGTCCGGTCCAGGCTTGACGCGTCGGCGAAATGCCCGTACAGAGCGTTTCGCAAAGCCGCCGGGGCGTCCGTCCCCTCCGACGCCTCTGCCCTGGGCGGGACGTGGAGGGCCGGCGACAGATCCCAGCCGGCCGCCTCGACCTCGCGGCGGGAGACCGACCGACACCATCCACTCTCGTCGGCGTACTCCTCGACATCGGATAGCGCGCCGGCGCCGGAGTCCGCGTCGCTGCCGCGCCACATTGAGAAGGTTCGTCGGACACGTTCGATGTCGGCGTCGCCCAGCGAGCGCCGTCCCTTCCCGTCGCGTCGTTCCAGCGCGCGGGCGTTCACGAACAGGATCTGATCGGTACGTCCGGTACGCCCCCACCGGGGGTGCGCACGTTTGTCGCGACTGAGAAACCACAGGCACGCGGACACGGGGGAGTGTGGGAACAGGTGAGCGGGCAGGGCCACCACGGCGGCCACCATGTCCGATCCGACCAGATGTCCTCGGATCTCCCGTTCGCCGGTGCGGACGCTCTTGGCCGCCCCATCGCCGAGCAGCACGACCGCACGGCCCCGATCGCAGAGTTCGGCCAGTACGTGCTGAATCCAGGCGAAGTCGGCGTTGCCCGGGGGCGGTGTGCCCCACCGCCATCGTTCGTCCGCCGCGAGCGCGTCGTGACCCCAGCTCTTGGTACCGAACGGCGGATTCGCCAGGACCACATCGCAGCCGACGCGTGTGGGACCGGTCAGGAGACTGTCGACCGCCGACGGTCCGAGGTCGGCCTCCAGGGAATGCAGAGCCAGGTTCATCGCGGCCACCAGACGAGCCTCGACGTTGACGTCACGGCCATGCAGTCGGACCCGGCCCCCATCGCTGCTCCGTGTTCCGGCGGCGCGGGCGGCGTCCACGAGAAGTCCTGCCGAGCCGCACACCGGATCCAGGATTCGCTCGCCGCCGCGGGGGTCGGCGACCGCGACCATCAACCGACTCACGCCTCGAGGCGTGAAGTAGTCCCCACCTCGACCCAGGCGCCGGGAAAACCGATCCAGGCATGCGGCGAACAACTCGTGCGGCCCTTCGGCCGCTTCGACACACGCGACAAGTTCGGCCAACTGCCGATCGGCGACGGTCGAAAGGTTCGCCTCCCCGATCCCGGCCCCCGCCTCCGATCCGACCGATCGCCCGATACCCACCTGCCACGCCTCACGCAGAACTCGCTCCATCGACCCGAAACCCGCGCGTGTGCCCTCATCCTTCGAAGCAGCCACCAACAGAGCCCAAGGCTCGACGACCACCTGCCGCCGATTGCCGGTGGACTCCACCCCCGGCGCACTCGAACGCGACGTACACCGCACGAACATCACCTGAAGTGCGAGGCGGTAGCCGACAGAGACAGCCGTGTGTCCGCACAGATCGTCCACCGCCCGCCACACCTCCTTGCGGCCGCCGACCTCGGACGCTCCGCTCCGCTCGATCACAGAATCTTCAGCGACGTGGTGACCAGCAAGCCCAGCGCCACCGATCCCGCGAAGGCGCCGGCACCGTACTGGATGGCGCCCGTGATGCCGGAACCACCGGCGGCCTGAAGGATCCCCGCCGACAACCCGACGATGATCGAGGCCTGAATGATCATGGTCAGCCACATGACTTTGCGCCGCATATCCGCAGAATCCCCTTGTTCACAACAGCGGTTGACGCTTGTGAAGCTAACAGCGACGCACACTGGTCTCTAGAGCATGAGATTTGGGTTTTGGTTCACCTGAAGGATCACGCCTCTCGTGCCGGGGGCGTCGCCGCTCTCGAGCGGAGGAGGTCGTCGGAGTCGGCGCGGGGTGCCGCCGCGCGGTGTCACAGCGTGGAAGTCGCGCGCGGCCCGAACCCGAAACCGGCGGCTTCACCAAATTGGGGTTTCCTGCGCCGTCCCGGGCGGCACCGTACGGATCGACGGCGCGGTGTGTGATCCCCAGGCCCTGTCGGTCGGCGGGCAGGCTGTGATCGCGTCCTCGGCGCCGGTGGATCTCGCGTTCACCGCCGACGGCGGGTGGGTGAGCGGAACGCTGGCCTCGGTCGATCTCGGCGAGGACCACACCCTGGTCCTGGTCGACGGCACCCCGCACGGCACGGCACTGCCCACCGGGGCTTGGGCGCTGACGGCCGACCGGGTGCTGCGGCTGACCCGGCGCACGCCCGCGCCGCCGGCCGATCCCGAGCGCTTGGACGGCCTGGGTGCGGCGAACAGCCCGCCGCCGCCGTGGGGACCGCGTGCCGCGGCTGGTGGTGCCTTCAGGAGTCGGTCGGGTCGGCGGAGCGGCCCAGGCGGGACCAGAAGCCGCGCCGCGGCGCGGCAGGTGTTTCCGGCTTCGCGGGCGCGGGCCCGCTCGGCGCCGTGCTGTGGTGCTGCCCAACGATGGCAGCACGCACAGCCGCCCAGTCCTCGGTCCGCCACCACCCGAAGAGATCGATGGCGGGAATGACCGGGTGCTGGAGGGCGTCTACGAACGCGCGGCGCCCGTACACTTCCGGCGTGCGCTGCGCCGGGTCGAGCTTGTGCTGATGGTTGACGACCAGAGCTCCGCGAGTGACCGGCTGGTCGGGGCGCAGCGTCGGCCAGCCGACATGCTCGACGCCCTCGACCCCGTCCCGGGCGCCCGCACGTTGGAGATCGGCACCGGCAGCGGCTACAACACCGCCCTGTTGTGCCGGCTGGTCGGGGCGGACCATGTCACCACCGTGGACCACACCCCGCACCTGGTCGACACCGCTCGCGAACGTCTCGAGACTGCGGGTTTCACTCCCGACGTCGTCCTGGCCGACGGCACGACCGGCTGGGCCCCGAACGCCCCGTAGGACCGGCTGATCGCGACCGCCTCCGTCCCGCGCATCCCGAAGACGTGGATCGAACATGCGCGCCGGGCGCGGTGTTGGTGATCCCGCTCAAGGGCACCCTCGCGGGCGGGTCGATCGCCTGGCTGAAGAAACTCCCCGACGGCACCGCGTCGGGCCGCCTCATGCACACCCCCGCCGCCTTCATGCCCCTGTTGTCCGACGCTGCCGCCCCCGACGCCGCCCCCGACGACGGGCCCGCCGGCCGAACGGTCGGTCGTGTCGAGACGCACCACCGCACCTCGGTGCTGACCCCTGGGGTCCTGGACGACTGGACGTTCTCCTTCTTCGCCCAGCTCCACCTCGCCCCCACACCACCCGGTCCTTCACCCGCACCGACGGCCGCCACACCACCACCCTGCGCACCCCCGACGGCTGCGCGACCACCGTCACGGAGACCGACCGCAGCGCCGATGTCGCGTGGACCGGTAGGCGGGACCTGTGGGCGCCGATCGAGCGGGCGCATCGCCTGTGGCTGGAGCTGAATCGTCCACGCCGCGAGTGGTTCACTCTGGAGGTGGGGCCGAGTGGCCAACACGTCCGCCTCGCGGCGCCGGACGGACGTGCGCACACCTGGACGCTGTGAACAAGCTGTAGTGCGCGGCCGCGATGCCCACGGAACCGACCGGCGCCCGGCTCCTCGCAATCCGGCCGGTGGGGCCGCCTGGTGTTCGCCGTGACCGTGGCCCCGACAGCGAACACCAGGCGCGCGAGCTCGGTGCCCGCCGTTCCGAGTCGGAGGAGGGCAGCCCGCCGCGCGGCTGAGCACCGCGGCGGCCGAGAAGAAAACGGATGGTCGACAGCATCCCGCCCGGTCATGCTGACCCAATGGGAGACAGAGCCAACGTCATCGTGGTCCGCGAGAACGGCACACATGAGCTGTACTGGACCGGCTGGGCGGTCGGAATCGACCTCGACCTGTTGGAAGGGCCGAAGCCGGTTCTCGCCATGCTTCCCGGACTCCGCCGAGACGGCTGGTGGTTGGACGACACCATGGCCCAGGGCGGAATACTTCTCGACCTCGGCCGGAAGGTGCTCCTGTTCTTCGCCTGGGAGGGACCCAGCACCGAGCTCCGCCATCGCGCGGCCATGTTCGAGCTGATCCGAACCGCGTGGCCGGACTGGGAGATTCGCTGGCTGTACGACGGCCCGGCCGAACTGCGTGAGTACGTCGGGCTGGACCCGGAGTACGTCCGCTGCCGCGATTCGGACCCCTCTTTGGCCCCGTTTCTCGCCCCCGGCGACGAGGACTTGGCCGGGCCCGACCCGGGCGGTGTGGTGATCACCGTCGGCGCCGGCCGCTGCCACGTCGCCTCCGACGCTTTCGATCACCCTGTTCGCGAGGGCACCGCCCTGCTCGACCGCCTCGCAAACGCCCCCAGGCACGGAAGCTGCCACCTGCACGTCAACGCCGGCATCCACCTCGACCCGGAACGCCCCCATCTGGGCTGGTGGTCCCTCTTCTCCTCGCCACAGGCCTACCGGGTACCGGAGTTGTGGCCGGGCTGGACGGTGGAGTTCTGGCGGGACGACTGGGAACGACACGTCAGGGCCGGCGACCGCTTCTCTCCGGCGGCGTTCGACGCCGGAGAGGAAGCCAGAGCCGTGGTGCTTGCCGAGGCCGGGGAGCGCCGGACCATCCGGGCCCGCAACCGGGCCCAGAGCACCCGGCTACGGACCGCGCCGACTCGATCCCGGGCGGGATGACCTCAACCGGCCTGATCATGAACGACTGACCGACATCACGCCTTCAAGCCCAGTTGCGGCAGACAGCGAGACCCTGCTCGCGACGGGCCCGGGCAGCCATGCCCGAACACCGGACGGTGGACGGCGCCGAACGTGTGGGGCTCGGCCGCCGGCGGCACCGGCACGTCGTTCGTATGTCGCCCCGTGACGATCGCCTGCCGAACGAGCCGATTCCGCCGCCGGCTGTGGCCGCGAACTCGGCGTCGAAGAAACCGTGTTCGGCGCCGGCGGGTCGCGGTGGGTGCGGCGCGTGGACCATGCCGTGTCACCCGCGTGAGGCGATGCCGTACGGCGGCGATCGACTCGGTGCGGTCGTTGCCTTCCGACCCGGGTGCCCGACCGCGTCTCCGATGTCGCCCCCGACCCGGGCCTCGCCAGGCTGCGCCGGCCCCGCACGCGGCCGATGCAGTCGTGCGCCCGGTGTCGGGGCCGTCGATGATGATCGTTCCCGTGACCGATCTTCCGGCGTCCGACGCCCCATTCGCCGATTTCGACGCGTATACCCGGGCGGTCGCCGCCGTCTTCGCGGTGGATCACGCCCGCCGCAGGGGGTGGGAGCCGCAGTTGGCCGACGACGTGTACGAGGCTCTGGCGTATGCGATCGAGCGGTACGAGCACGAACACCTCGAGGAGGTCCTCGCCGACCGGCCCCCGCGTCCGCCGATCCCAGCCGTGCCGGCGGATGCGGACGAGTGGGACGGGGCGCCGACCCGGGTGCCGGACGACGTCCCGGTCTCCGGGCGGCGACAGGTCCCGGGGGCTTTCACGGGGCCGACCGCGGTTTCCGAGGTCGGGGCAGCCGGGTGGGACGAGTGGTCGTACGCGCAGGCTGTGGGCGTGGGACCGTTCCGGTTCGGTATGACCGTGGACGAGGTAGTCGGGGCGGCGGCCGGGATACCCGGCCGGACGAGCGTCGGCGATGGTGTGCCGCGCCGAGCGACCTTCTCGCGGACGTGGAGGATCGAGGTCCGTCGTGGCGAGCCGACCGCTTCGCCGCTCGCGGTCACGGCGTATGTGAGTCGGGCGGTGGGGCTGTTCTGCGTCGCCGTCGACGCCGTGCACGGTCCCAGGGTCGCCTGTGACGGACTCGCGCTGGTCGGCAGGGACCGGGCGGAGTTGGAGCGCGAGGCGATCGCGTATGCCCAGGCACGGGGCGTCTGGCTTCGCTACTCGATCACGGGCTACGCGGGGCCGGACGATTCCGGGATCGTGATGTGCGAGCAACCGGTCGGGCCGGTCATGCGGTCGCGTCCGTTGTTCATGGTCACGCGCGACGGCGCGAACACCGAATGGGACTCGCTGCCCCCGAGGAGTACCCGGGCAGCGGCCATTCCACAAACTGACGCCGTGTGCCGCCACTGATTGCGACGACGGGACGGTTGACCCCAGAACCGACCGTCCCGTCCCGGCCGCCGCGGGCCGACCGCGACCGCCGCCGACGACCCCGGCGTCGCACCGGACGCGACGAAACCGCCGACGACCGAGCCTCGTTGGACACCCCGGCGAAGAGACCGACTCCGGCGAACGATCCGCGCACCCCCGCCCAGGCCCGGCGAGAACACCCGGGGGCGTTCGGCCCGCCGCGTCCATGGGCGGCCGAGGCGGCGATCCCACCGAATGGCCGGCTGGCGGGCGCCCTCACGCTCCCGCCCCACCCGCTCGGCCTCCGCGAACGCTGGCGCGAGGCCTTTGGACGGACGGGACACCGCTGCTCCGCGCTTTTGTCTTCGTCGCCCCCCATCAGGCGTGCCCGTTCCGCCTCTTCCCGCTCCGACCGCTGGGCATCCAACCGCCGCTCGTGTTCACGATGCCCGGACATGACGAGGACGGGCTCCGACCCCTGTGTGGACGCTGTTGGCGAATAGGGCCTGGGGCGTGACGTCGGCCTTCGAGACCCAGTTGTGGTCTCGAAGGCCGACGTTGTTGTTTGGGGTGGGTTCGCATGTCGATGAGGCCGCAGGTGGCGGGGGACGTTCCGGTGGAGACCGTGCGGGTGGCACGATCTGCGTTTCCGAAGGGCAGCCTGGCGATCAGGGTCCGGGACGAACTGGGGGTGTCGTTCCGTGATGAGAACTTCGCCGGTCTGTTCCCGGCGCGGGGCAGGCATGCCTGGTCACCGGGCCGGTTGGCCGCGATTCTCGTGTTGCAGTTCGTGGAGAACCGCGCTCGGGCTCGAGCTCACCGACGCGGGCTTCGATTCACTCAGTCCTCTCGGAGTTCAGGGACCGGCTGATCGGTGCGGACGGCGGTCGGAAGATCCTGGACGGCGTTCTGGCCGCGGCTCGGCATCGAGGACTGGTTACCGCCGCCGGTCGAGCGCGGACGGACTCCACGCACGTGCTCTCCGCAGTGCGTGAGCTGAACCAGTTGGAGCTGGTGGCGGAGAGCCTTCGAGCGGCCCTGAACGCGGTGGCCCGCGCCGAGCCGGACTGGCTGGGTGAGCGTGCGCTGCCCGACTGGTTCAGGCACTATGCCACCCGCGCCGAGGAATCCCGCTTCCCCAAGGACCGGTCGAAGCGCACGCGGGTCTACAAGCGGATCGGCGCCGACGGCATGCACCTGTTGCGGATGATCCGGGAGGACGATGCTCCGCCGGCGCTACCGACACTGCCCGAGGTGGAGATCCTGCGACGGGTGTGGGTCCAACACTTCCACCTGGTCGAGGGCGAAGTGGCTCGCCGGGCCCCAAAAGACCGCCTGCCGGGCGCCACGCGCCTGGTCACCCCGTATGACCCCGAAGCCCGCAACGGCGGGAAGATCGCTGAGCGAGCTGCTCGCCACTTCGCCGACCGTGTCGGCGGTGCCGTCGTTGACCTGGGTGACCACGGGGTCGGGGCGCAGTACCGCCTCGGCCCACGCGTCGGGGTCCGAGTGCCGGTCGATCGGGGTGTAGCGGCCTGTTGCGGGGGCGGCGCGCCAAACGGTGTCGGGTGCGAACGCGGCCCGTGGGACGGCGAGCATGGCCTCGCGCACCCACGGGGTGGGGAAGGCGCCCTTGGCGTCGAGGGTGCCCACGATCTCGGCGTCGTCGCGCACGACGGCTTGCCCTTCTTGCGCCGCCCCGGGCCGGGGTTACCGATGCCGGGCAGCGCGCCGTCCTGCATCTGCTTGGGTCGGGTTGCGGCGGATCGGGTTGGGGCGCCGCCGGCGGCTTGCTGTGATCACTCACGACGGGGCCCCCACGTCCTCGACGGCGAGATGACGCTTCGAGCATGACGCCACGACGAGCGACGGCAAGACCGTGATCCCGGATGCCTCGTTGTCGTACGCTCCCCGACACGCCGAGCCCGAGGCACCGGAAGCGACTCGAGCGACCGACGCCCGGAATTTCCCTGCCGATCGGGTGGGATGCGGTTGTGCGGAATGTCGAGCTACGGATTCGTCTCTTCCGCAGCAGGGAGGAGACGCTCGGCGAGGCTCACGGGGCGCCCGATTCGGGCGCCAGGGTCAAGTCGCCCATCGCCTGCTCGTCACGGTTGGTACACGTGGCATCCCACGGATCGGGAGCCGTGGGGCGTGTGAAGCCACCCGGTGTCGGATCGTTGTCGTGTCGCGGTGATCATGGTGCACGGTTGTGGTCGGTGGGGTCGCGACCTTCGTTGCCTCCGGGGGAATCAGACATGACGTTGTCGACGCGCACGAGGACCGCGAGGACGCGGCGGCGGGTCGCCGCGTTCGTCCTGCTGTTCACCTTCGTCGTCGCGGGGTGCTCCTCGTCCGGCGGCGACGCGGGTGAGGAGGACGGGGCCGCGGGTCTGGACAACGCGGAGTTGATGCACCCGGCGTTCATGCGCAGGCTTACCGCCCAGGCCCGGGAGGTGCGTTCGGTGCGGCTGACCCTGCGCTCGACCGACCGGGCGCCGTCGGAGAAGGCCGACTGGACGGTCACCCTGGACGTGGACATCCGCGCACGGGGCCTGTACCGGGGCGAGGCCGATTCCCCGTCCGGGCACGCCGAGTTCCGCAGGACCGCCGACGCCCTGTACGTCAAGGGCGATCGCGGCTACTGGCGCAGCGTCGAGGACTTCCGCGACAGGCCCGCGGCCGTCGACGCCGTCGCGGGCTCGTTCGTCGAGGTCCCCACCGGTCGTCAACCCGCGTCGAGCCTCGACACGTTGGCCGATATGGGCGACCTCCCGGCGATCGCCCGGCTGATCGCCACCGGCCCCACCCGCGCCGCCCCCCGCCCGGACGCGGGCCCGCGCGACGAGATCCTGTTCCAGGCACCGCCGAGCACCGGCAACGGCGTCTTCCACTTCCCTGCCCGCAGCACCCGCACCCTGCCCACGCGCCTGACCGTCGCCGCGCACGTCGACCCCGAGACCGGGAAAAGCGTGCCTGGCGCGGTCACCGAGTGGAGCGCGTTCGACCTGGTCGTCCTGCACGCCCCACCGGCCCCCGAAACCGTCGTGCCGTGGCCCGCAGCGGCCCTCGGACGGTAGCCCGCGCGCCGGGACCCGGCTACCGACCACCGAACACGCGCGTGACCGATCGCGGCCACGTTGCTCGGGAAGCCCTGCCGGCGGCGGGGGCGTGCGGTGGGGTGCTCCGGAGCATGTGCTCCTTGGGCGGCGTCGCGCCAGGCGTCGACGGCGGCCGAGGTCAGGACGTGCTGAACGTGCGCCCTGCCCCGGGTGCGATAGCGGCGCTCTGCGTCCAGCGCGAGACCCGGCCGACGCCGGGGACGACGAAGAACACGACGGGTAGGGGGACACCGGGATATCCGTGTTCCTTGAAGGTCCTTTTCCTGCGGGAGACTTCGTCGCAGCGGAACCAACGAACGCGCAAGAACACGACCACGGGGTCCCCATGTCCAGGCGGGGTGGTCGCCGTCGGGGTCGGAGACCGCCATGGCGTACGTTCCGTCCGGTCCCCACGCCTGGGCACGCAGATGGCCTTCGTCATTGACGTGGGTGGCGATGCGCACGTCGGGCAGCACGACGCCCAGAACCGGGACCAGGGCGAGTTCGTCGGGGCGCGCTGTGGTGTCCGCCGGCCACCGCTGTGGACGCGTGGATCGGTCCGGTCAAGGCCCGCACAGCCGCGTTGTGCGCACCGACAGCGCGCCCCCGGAAAGCCGCTCCACGCCCATCCGTTTCCCTCCGCGCCGGCCGACCCCACGCACGCGTCGTGTGGATGTCGCTCGTTCCGTGACCGCCCATCGCACACGATTGCGCACATCCCCGCCTGCGTCACCACGCCACGATCGAACCGGGTCCCGTGGACGGCTCGGTGCAACCGCGTAGCCTGCAGAACCCATCAAAACGCTGTGCGTGGGATGGGATCGATGAAGTGCGAGACGTGCCGGAGTATTGCGCCGCATGTATGGGAACGGAGAGGGATGATGGACAGCTCGAGGATCGGCTGGATGGAAGCCCTGATTCCAGGACTTGCGGCGCATCGCATATCATCGATTTCATACGTCCAATGGGACCTTGTCGAAACGGGGATCGGTACGACGCTTCCCAGCGACTTCAAGTGGTTCGCGGAGTGTTATCCGCCACTCGTTTTCGATGGATTTTTGGCCGTCAATGTCCCTTCTCCCGGGAAGGAGTCCGAGTACCTTCGAGATATGGATAATGCATTGCAAGCTCTCCGGTATATGACGGAGGGCGATGAAGCGGATGGATACCAAGCATTCCCGGAGAAAAATGGATTGCTTCCGTGGGGGAAGTCTTTCCACGGTGACGTTTTTCATTGGTTGACGAGGTCTGACCCGGATAGTTGGTCAATGGTGATCGAGACGACAAACGGCGATTGGCTTCCTTGCCCCGAAGGCGTTACGGATTTTCTGGCTCGGTTTCTTGGGCGCCAAGGGGAAGTGCGAGGAATGCCCAGCAATTTTCCCAACTCCCCGGTGACGGTGACGCTGCGCATGTGATTGCGCAGTTGAACGCGTGTGCGGCCCGCGGCGAACCATCCGGCTCCGGCGCCGGCCGGTCCGAGTGGCGTTCGCATGCGCCGGCTCCGACATGGGGCTTCAGTCGCGTCGATTCGCGATGTCCACCGGCGCCGCGACGTTGGACTCGCCGGATTGTCGCGTGGGGGCCCGGAACCGACAGGATCGCGACATGTCACCACGCAAGGCCCGTCCGCAGGGTCACTGTTCTCGTTGCACCTGTGCGTGGTGGGGGGCCGACGTCGCCGACTGCTGGAACGCCGTATACGACGCGGGCCGCCTCCTCGGATACATCCGTCCGGACTGCCAGGTGCCCCAGGAGAGCGCGGAGGCGGAGGTCAAGGCCGCGACTCCCGACTACACGAACGCGTTGATGAACTCCGGGGGGCGGCCGATGGCGGTGCCCAAGGGGTCCTGGCATACGGTCACCGCCATGGAGCACCCCCTGGTGCGGAAGGACCCGGCCGTGCACCCGGCGCTCGCCGTGGAGCGTGCGGAACTGCGCATCGCCGTGGGCCCGCAGAGCGACGCCCGGCTTCACGGACTCTTCGACGGGACCTGCGCGCGGTACTGGAGCGAGAGCACGCCCGGCCCGGGGAGCGCACGATCGTCCACAACCCGATCGAGGGCTTCGACCCGGACACCATGCTGTTCGTCGAGGACCACGCGATGTGCCAAGGCCACGAGGATGGGGCGAGTTGCTGCTGACGTTCTCGCCTCTTGTGAACCCGTACCTCCTCGACGCTTCGCCCCGCCGGTCGCGGATGCCCTGCGCGCAGTACTCCTGGCGCCCCGAACCTGAGGCGGACCGTCACGGAGCAGGCGACCACCGCACGCGTCCCGCCGGGTGTGGAGGAACCGGCGACGCCTGCTCGGCCGTCCCTTGACCATCGGCGCCACGGCCGGGGTCGTCTCCGCAAGGGCGTTGCGCCGATGGCCGCGTCCGAGAGAGCGAACCTGCGGCCGCCATGGGTGGCCGAAGCAGCGGTCCCACCACGTGGCCCGCACCCGAAGTGGCCGAGTGGCGGATCGCACTGCACGCGGGGGCTCGGCTGCGGTCGGCCGGGCCGGCGGCGTCGGGATGCCTCTCGCCGGGGGACGTCGGCCCCCCGATCGCGGCACGGCGGTGGCTGTGCGGCTACTGCCCGATTCCGATGACTGGCAGTCAGGTGACGGGTCGCCGGAACCCCGTGGTCGCCGGGACACTCTCGGCGAGTCGGGGGAGTGGATCGGCTATGCCCGACTCGTCAGGTGCCGGTCCCCGCAGTCCGGGCAGCGATAGCAGCGCCCGACCACACGGTCGGCCCTGGGATTTCGATATTGCCCCAGACCCGCGACGGCGGACTCTCGGTCGGGGTGGCGAACCTTGCCGCTCGGGCACCCGCCTCGCCCGGGCTTGGGGACCGGGGACGCTACGTCGTCGGCGAGAGCCGCTCGCCAGCCTGCCGTGAGGACCGCCCTGTCGTCCTCGTCGGCAATCGGACCGACCGTCTCGGCTGCCCCGCTTCGCCGAGCCCCTGTCACCTCACGGCGCTACGGTCCCGCCATGGGCTACCGGGGCTACATCATCGTTGCCAAAGGCGACCACACACTCGCCGAACATCCAGCCGTCGCCGCGTTCGGCAGCCGTGGCTGGGAGGAGGACTACCCCAGGGGTCCCTGGCGGGAGATCCACATGAGTTCGCGCCCGCGCGACGACGCGGACATCACCGCCGTGGTCGGCGTGACCGGCGCCCCTGCCATGCGTTCTACGTCATGGACGACGACTGCGCGATCGGCGAGGCCGCCACACCATCGGGCCTGCGCTGGGACGGCGTCTTCGTCGAGGAATGCGTCCTCAGCGACTACCCGGACGCGCTCCCCACCGACTACCAGCGCGACAATGCCGTCGCCGGAGCCGTCGCCTGGGCCGCCGAAGCAGGCCTCACCGCCGACCTCGCCAAGATCGAACTCGCCTTTGCCCGAGGCTGGTTGCACAACCTCTACGACGCCGTCGGCCTCCCCCACATCGCCTACACCGAATAGGACCCAGAGGCGGCCGCGTGCTGCTGTCGGGGTCGGACGGAACTCACGACAACCGAATACGCAACGCCGTCGGCACCATGCTGTTGTGTGCTGCCCTTCCAACACTTGTCCCGGACGTCGACGCCACCCTCCACCGGGAACGCGACGATCGAAGCCGCACGCGCCGTCGAACGACGGGTCGACCGGCCCGGCGCCCCGGCCGGAACTCGGCGTTTGGAACGTCGCGTCGAGGCGGGGTTACGCTGCACGGCACGTCGCGATGCGGGGGTGGGGGATGGACACCGTGCGTGCGAACCGCGCGGTCCACGGGGATCGGGTCGTGTGGGGGGTGTGCGCACCGGCGGGATCGCCACGAACGCGACCGCGGGTGTCGCCGTCCCGGTCCTCGCGGCGATCATGGCGGGCGCGGGCCTGGCCGGCGTGAGCGGGCCGCTCACGACGCGCCGATGGGTCCTGCTGCTCGCCTTGGCCGGCATCGGCCTGCTCCTCGCGTTGGTCCCCGTCCACCTCGCGCACACCCGGGCTCGACGCCGTCTCGAGATCGGCCCGCACGCGCTCGTCCTGCACGACGCACACACCACCGTCCCCCTGCCCTGGCGCGCGATCGCCGAGATCACGCTGACACTGCGTCCGGGGCGGCGCCCCGACGCGGGGACGGTGCGCCTGGACGTGCGCCTGCGCGACGGCACGCTCCGGCGCCGCGCGATGTACCACATCGAGGAGGACATGTTCCGGCCCCCGGCCCTGGATCCGTTTCCCGGGGTGGTCGTCGCCGGGGCGCGGTACACCGTCGACGCAGCGCGGGTGATCCGCGACGAGATCGCCGCCCCGACCGCGAACACGCGGCCTGCCGTGCCGCCACGACCGTCCACGCCACCGCCGTGACCGCAGCCCGCCGCCCCGCCGCAGGCGCGGGCAAGTGTCGGTCGGGTTCGGCAGCATGCTCGCACGTTCCGCGGACGCGACGACATCGACCGGGTGTTGATGCGGCAGGCGAACGGGTTCGTCGTGTGGAGCTTGCGGCGATGTGATCGGGACCTCGACGCCGCGCATGCCAACCACGGTCGTGCGTTCGGTCGGGTCCCGAACACCGCGACACCCGGCCGGGGCAGGTTGGTTCCGGACCGCGTCGAACGGTCCTCAGTCGATCCACACCACCATGGCCAGGTCCCGCCGGGCGGCTTCCGCGTAGAACGCCCGCAGCCGGTCCAACGCGCCCGCCACATAGGGCACGAGCCCGATTCCGGCCATGAGAGCCACGATGTCCTCGACGCGGAATCGGAACACGGTGGCGGTCTCCTCCGCGGTCGGGGGTATCGCGGCGAGGACCCGGTCGGCGTCGACGGCGTCCAGGGCGGCGGCGATTTCGGCGACGGCCCCGGGGGCCAGGAGGTCGGGTGGCTCGGTCATGCCGTCGTAGACCCCGTCGTGGTCCAGGAAGGCGATGTCCCCGCCGGGGTCGCCGTCCAGGGCGCGGTCGATCGCGATCACCGACGCGGACTCGAGGCCGGCCCGACGAAACAGCGCCGGCAAGGGCCAGGCGTCCCAGTTCAGGTCGAGACAGTCCTCCACGGGCGGATCCCAACCCGGATCACCCGTGGACGACGCGGCCGCTCGGCGACGACAAGCCTCGATGTACGCCGGAGTCACCCTCGCGAACTGCTGTGTCAACGCCACCGGCACAGTCTTGCGCACCCCTGCGGTGACGTCGCCGGACAACTCGCCCTGGTGCCGCACGAATACGCCGAGCACGTGCTGGACGAGGTGGCCGTACTGCGGGTGCGGACGAGGTACGGACACGTGTACCTCGAGATGTTCCGTACGTATCCCCCGGGCGCCACCGACGGCTGCTTCCACTCGATCGACCCTGTGCTGCCGCCGCTCGGCGCGCGGGAGAACCGGTTCACCCCCGCCCACGAGATCCGACTCGCCGTCCTGCTCCACGCGTACGCCGAACACGAACTCGACCAGTGGACCGCACTGGGGACACGCACCACCCCCGGTCCGGTCCGCATCGGCATCACCAACTCGACTCCCTACAGCGGGACCCACGCCGACGCCCGATCGCTCGATCACTCCTCCCCGCACGGGGTGCCGGACCCTGAGGTCCGGGAGAACCGCGGGCAGGGCCCGGTCGTCGGCGGGTTCCTTGCGTCCGGCGCGCCGCCGGGGCCGTCGCTGCCTGCGGTGACGGCGGACCCGGCCGCCGGTGCGCGACCGTACCGGCGCCCTTGCCGCCCTCGCGCATGTCGTACGGCCTTCCCGCACGTCCACCCGTAGATTCCTGGCATGAGCGATGACGAGGAATACCTGGACAAGAGCCCGGTCGCCGCCCGAAGGGGAAGGCCGCCGAGTATCTGGTTGCTGCCTCGTGCATCCTGGCCACGGAAGGCGAGTTGAACGTGGCGACTTCGCTCGTGGACGACGAAGGAGTCGACCTTGTTTTCCATCGTCGCGGGAGTTCCGCCACCCTCGCGGTGCAGGTGAAGGCCCGGATGTCCACCGGGGTGCAAGTTCGACAGGGCAGGTTGATGGCCTTCGTGCGCTCGCAGACGTTCCGGCCGAGGGCCGATCTGGACATGCTGTTCGTCGCGGTGGATGTCGAACTCGGGGCGATCACGACGGCCTGGCTCGTGCCGAGTCCCGAGTTCGCCAAGATGGTGACCGAGCCGAACAGCAAAGGAAAATTTGGGTTCTCGGCATCGATGAAGCCGCAAGCCAAGGATCGCTGGACCCCATTCCGGCTGACGGCCGCGGAGCTTCCCAAGCGCATCCTGATCGACTTGCCGAGACGGAGAAGGTCAAGGGCGAGTAGGTGGGATCGCCCGCCTGTCTACCCCTCACGTGGGGGTCGTTCGGGTGGGGATGACGAACCCGCCCATGAGCCGGGCCCCTGCCTGCGGTCCCGGCCCTCAGGGTCCGGTGCCCGGTGTGAGGGGGAGGCGGTCGAGCGATCGGGCGTCGTCGGGGGTCCCGTTGTGGGGTGAGGCCGGGGGGAGTGTCACTCCGATGTGGGCGTGGGAGGCCCCGGAGCGATCTCGACGGGTGTGCCGATGCCGGTGGCGGCCCGGGGAAGGCGCGGTCGTCGACCCGGCGTTCGACGTGGTCTCCGGTGTGTGTCGGGGCCGTCGGTGATGATCGTTCCCGTGACCGATTCTCCGGCGCCCGGCGCCCCTCTCGCCGATTTCGACGCGTACGCCCGGGCGGTCGCCGCCGTCTTCGCGGCGGACGACGCCCGTCGCCGGGGGTGGGGGCCCCGGTTGGCCGAGGACGTGTACGAGGCGTTGGTGTACGCGGTCGAGCGGTACGAGCACGAGAACCTCGAGGAGGTCCTCGCCGACCGACCCTCGCGTCCGCCGGTCGAGGACGTGCTCGCGGGTGCGGGCGTGCCGGAGGGGCCGCCGACCCGGGGGCCGGACGGTGCCTGGACCGTGAGGCGGCGGGTCTCGGATGCCTTCACGGGGGCGACCGCGGCCGCGGTGTTCGGGGCCGGGCCCGCCGGATGGGACGAGTGGGTCCATGCGCCCGGCGTCGGTGTCGGCCCGCTCCGGTTCGGCATGACCGTCGACGCAGCGGTCGAGGCGGCGGCCGGGATACCGGGCCGGACGAGCGTCGGCGACTGCGCGCCGGGCCACACGAGCTTCTCCCGGACGTGGAGGATCGAGGTCCGCCGCCGCGAGCCCGCTAGCTCACCGCCCGCGGTCACGGCGTACGTGAGCCGGGCCGCGGGGTTGTTCTGCGTCGCCGTCGACGCCGAACACGGCCCCCGAGTCGCCTACGACGGACTCGCGCTGGTCGGCAGGGACCGAGCGGAGTTGGAGAGCGAGGCGATCGCATACGCCGAGGCGCGGGGCGTCTGGCTTCGCTACTCGCACGCGGGCTACGCGGGGCCGGACGATTCCGGGATCGTGATGTGCGGGCAGACGGTCGGGGCGGTCGTGCGATCGCGCCCGTTGTTCATGGTGACGCGCGACGGCGCGAACACCGAATGGGACTCGCTGCCCTCCGAGGAGTACCCGGGCAACGGCGATCCCCTGGTCTGACGTCGTGGGGCGGCACCCGCCCACGACGGGACGGTCGACCACGCGAACGACGGGCTCCGACCGCCGCGGGCCGACCGCGACCGAGAGCCACGACCCGGCGGCGCGCCGGACGCGACGAAACCGCCGACGGCCGGCCCCGTTCGACGACCCGTCGAACGGGAACGGCTCCGGCGAACGCGCCGGTGCCGCCGCGCACCACCCGCTTCGACGGCGCGAAAGCCGTCGACGCCGTCGACACCGCCGTGATGGAACGCGTCCATCGCAGGCCCCGGGTCCCGGACCCGAGGCGCGCCCGGGGCGGGCGGTCGTCGCGTGCCGGGGACACGGTCCGGCCCTTGCCGATGTCGCCGTGCCCGCGTGCCCGGTGACGGGGGTTCAGTCGGAGTTGGACCAGACCAGGATGCCGGGCCCGAACTCCGTGGTCACCGGGACGTGCGCCTCGGTCATCTCCTCCAAGCGGCTCTCGTCGACGACGATGCGGGTCAGGTCGTCGCCGTAGGGGGGCGAGGGTTCGCCGGTCGCGGGGATCCGGATCAGGGCGACGGCCGCGCGCAGCGCGGGCAGGTGCTCGGGAATGGACGCCATCGCCACCGGCGCGCTGCGCAGCCGATGCACGAACAGGTCGATCAACGCGGCATACCCCTCCGGCGACTCGACCGGCACCAGATATCCCTCGATCGCGCCCTGGCAGCAGGAATGACCCCCGTGCTGGAGCTGATAGACGACTCCGGAGGGCCCCTCCAGGACCACGTGGAGCCAGTCGTGATCGAGATCCTCGACCTGGCCCAGGTCCACATACACGCGACGGTTCACCATGACCGCATCCTGTACCGCCGCCCCCCGTGTCGCCTCCCCCTTTTTTCCTGATCCCGACCGCGGACGTCGCGACGGGCCGGCGGCACCTGCTCGATCGACTGTGACGGCGACGGCCCACGGCCGAGCGGAAGGCCCCGAGCCGCCGGCTACGTTTCGTGACGCCGAGGGCGCTCGACGGCTGCCCCACGTGCCGTGAGGTACTGCCAACCCGGTTCTAGGTGGACCCGACGGCCACGGCCGTGCTGGTGCCGCGGCTATGCACGGCTCGGGGAGACGTTCGGCGACCTTCGCGCGGCTGCTCCCGTGTCGGCCGCACTCGTGAAGCCAGGGGGCGTCCGCCGGGCCCTCGACGACTTCGGCCCCGACCTGCGCGAGCAATTCGAACGGGAACTCGCCGACACCGCGATCGGCGACGTGGACAACCTCGTATTCCTGTGGTGGGGGATCGCCGTCATGGGCGCCGACCCCCGGGTACACGCCGACCTGCTCGCCGCCGACGCCGGAACCCTGGGCCCGCTGCACACCGCCGACGAGGTGTTCACCGACACCGGAACGGGCTGGTCCGGCAGGGTCCGCGAATGAGCTACACGGTGCAGTACACCGACCGCGTACGCATCGAGATCCAGGGCATGGCCCCCAAGACACGAACCGCCTTCGAGACGGGCATGTCCCTCGCCGCCGCCGACCCCTACGGCGCCGACTCCAAGCCCTACCCCAGAGGCAACAGCAAAGACCACCGCATCACCCACGTCGCAGGCGTCGCCATCATCACCTACCAGATCACCCCCGCGGCTCTCCTGGTCACCGTCGTGCAACTCGTCGCCCGCTGACCCCCACCCGCCCACCGAAGCATCGACCCTAGAACGTCGATGCGATCAGGTAGCCGGGCCGACCGGGGCCGTTCGCCCTATCGACGCAGGCGAAGCATCTCCGGCCACCGGCGACATGCGACCACAATGCATGTGCACCGCTGCGCCGTGACCCCGCTGAGCCGGGGCGCGGCCCCCGTGCCCTCAGCGCGTTCCGGTGGCGGTGAGGAGGTCCCGGACGCCGACAACGTGGGGGTGTCGTTCGGCGAGTTCGGTGACGATGGCGCGGATGGCCGGCCGGTCGCGGACCTCGCCGGGTGCTTCGCGGTGGGCTGCGATGAGGGCTGCGGCGGTCTGTTCGGGTTTGCGGAGTTGCCACCAGGCGCGGGCCATATCGGTGTGCAGGCGCCCGCGCCGCTCCGGAGCGGGGAACTGCCCCGGGTGCAGCTGGCGTCCGACGTCCAGGGCCGCGCCCGCGTCGCCCAGCGAGTACAGCACACCGACTTCGTACAGCCCCACCGACGCCGGGGTCACCGTGAACACCGTCCGCGCCTCCGGCCTGACCGGGACTCGCAGCACGGCGCGTTTGGCGTCGGCCGTCAACTCCAGCGCGTTCGCCCGGTCCCCGGCACCCGCGCAGGTGTATGCGGCGGTGCACAGCATCTGCGCGTACACGGCGGCCTGTTGCGGCGTGCCCAGCCCGGTGGCCTCCACCCGCGCGGCCGCGTCCAGCGTGACGCGTTGGGCGGTGGCCTCCTGCCCCTGGTGGCGCAGCACGATGGCGAGCATCCGCGCCGACGACGCGGCGGCGAGCGGCGAGCCGGACTGGTGTGCGTACACCGTCGCCCGGTCGGCGGCGGTCCGCGCCCTGTCGTATCGGCCGATCTTGGAGAGCGTCTCGGTGGCGAGGTCGTAGCACGCGGCCAGACGCGCGAACGCCACTACGTCGCCGGCGCCGTCCGCGTGGGTGTGCCCGGCCGCGAGCAACTCCGGCAGCGTCGCGATCAGTCGCGCGTGATCACCGGCGTCGTACAGCTCGCGCGCCCGCCGGAGCCGCGCGAGGACGTCGGCCGCCGTGGTGGGGGAGGGGCGGGTGGGGATGGACGCGAGCGCCTGGTCGACCCCGCCGAGCACGGTGACGGGTACGGCCGCGAGGGAGGCGGTCAGCAGGCGGCGTCGGCGCATCGGATCGTCCTCCTCGTCCCGCCGCGCGGCGGTCCGGGCCACCCTAGCCGGTAGCGGCGCACTCACGCCCAGTGCCGCGCCCAGCACCCCGGGAGGCATGTCCACCGCGGCGGCCAACCTGCGCAACACCGCCACATCCCGGCTCGAACGCGCGCCCGACTCCACCCGGGACACCGTCGACGCGGAGTACCCGACGATCGAACCCAGGTCGCGTTGCCGCCAGTTCCGCGCCAGACGACCCACCCGCACCAGACCACCGACATCACCCCGCGCGGCCAGGAGCCGCACACGCGGCGTGTCCCACGGCGGGCGCAGTTCGACCATCACGACCCCCAGGGAACGCGCGGACGACGTCCGCCCCCACCGTAGCCGGCGAATCACCCTGCGTCGACGCCGTGTGCACGACACGCACACCGATTGCACGATCCGCACACACCCTTCCCACGCCAGGGACGACGCGCTCTCCTGGAAACGCACAGCAGTTCACACCACCCGCCAAGGCGACCCGACACCTGAAAGGGCTTCCCCCATGGCCACACCGCTGCTCCTGACCCGCCGCCTCGCGGCCCCCGCACCGACCCGCGATGCGTCCCCGCTTCCCGACCACCACTATGACCCGCTGGTCGGCGCGAACGTGGTCGCGGACGGTCGCCTGCTGGTGAAGGCGGTCGATCCCGCGACGGTGGCGAACTACACCAGCACCCAGGACCAGGGCGGCGTGCGCCGCAAGGACGACCCCAAGTAATGCGCCTTCGCGAAGCCCGCGTGATCGTCGTCGCGGCCGAGAGCGATTTCACCGCCGACCTGGTGGTGAGTCGCCTCGACCGCGACGCGTTCGTCCGCATGGACCCCGGCCGCCTCCACGAAAGCCTCACCGTCGGCGGCCGGTTCGCCGCCGGTGCCTGGACCACCGTCGTCGACGACGTTTGGCGCACCGCGAGGATCGGCCCCGGATGCGCGGTGTACTGGCGCAAACCCACCCATCCCGACACACACCCCGACCCGGACGACCGATGGCGCGCCGAGGAGAACACCATCGCCCTCCTGGGACTGCTGCGCGCCCAACCGGTGCTGTGGGTCAACGATCCGGTCGTGGTGGACGCCGCCGAGCACAAACCCGCCCAACTCGCGTCCGCCGCCAGTCACGGCATGCGCGTACCCGACACGCTGTTCACGAGCGACCCGGCCCGAGCCCGCGCGTTCGTGACCGACCACCACGACAAGGTCGTGGTCAAGGCCCTGACCCAACGCCACACAACCTTCGTCCCCACCACCCGCCTGCGCGCGTCCGACGACCTCGACGCCATTGCCGGCACCCTCCACTACCTCCAAGCCCTCGTCGAGAACCGCCTCTTCGATGCCCGGGTGACCGTGGTCGGCGACCGCGTTTTCGCCGCCTCCATCACCACCCCCGGCGCCCTCGACTGGCGCACCGTCCTCGCCGCGGACTGCCGGCACGCCCCGATCACTCCACCCGCCGACGTCGAACGCGCCTGCCGGGAGCACGTACGCGACCTGGGCCTGCGCTACGCCGCGTTGGACTTCGTCGTCACCGCCGACGGCTGGACCTACCTGGAGACCAACTGCGCGGGCGAATTCGGCTGGATCGAAGCCCTGGCCGGCCTGCCGATCTCCACCGAGATCGCCCGACTCCTCACCCACCACACCCGCACGACCGCCACCCGACACCGCGTGGTGCCCATTCGCGCGAGGATGTGACGATGGACCCGCTGCTCGCCGCCGCTGTCGCCGCCCTCGATGTCACCGACGAGCCCCGCGCCCTGACCACACACCACACCCACGCCTGGCGCGCCGGCCGCTGGAAGATCAAGTCCACGGCCGACCCCGCGGCTGCGGTCCTGCTCCTGCACGAGGCCCGCGCGGTGCGGCTGCTGCACGCGCAGGGCCTGCATCCCGCGCACGCCGAACACGGGCGCGTCGGCGACGGGATCTGGACTGCGGTGGAGTTCCTACCCGGCGTCGACCTGTGGCAGTGGTGCGCCCCGGGCCGAGCCCCCGACCCGCCACCCGACTTCGCACCCCGCCTGCTCACCGTCGCCCACCGCGCGTTCACGGCGTTGGAACACCTGAACGGCGCCGGATGGCGCCATGGTGACCTCCAACCCTGGAACATCCTGATCGGCCCCACCGACGAGCCCGTGTTCGTCGACCACGAATACACCCATCACCCCGACCTGTTGCCACCGGCGGCCCCGTACCGCGGTGGCATGGACCACGCCACCACACCCGGCGTCGCCCAACGACTCCTGCACAGCGCACCCGACACCCACATCCGACTCACCCCCGCCGACGAACGCCACGCCCTCGCCGCCGCCCTGCGCTGGGCCTGGACCGGAACCACCCCCCAGACCACCCGGGACGTCGGGCCGGGCGTCACCCTCGACGACCTCCTCGAGGACATCGCCACCGGCCGACACCACGTTTCCCTCGCCCAGGCCCGCCCGTGGCCGGCCCCGGAACTCGAAGCCCTCATCGCACACGCCACCAGTGCACCCGACTGACTTCGGGTACCAGGGCGTGGGAGAGGGCGCGTCGGACCGGAGATGCCGATCCCTTCGCCCGGAATCGGGCGTGTGCTCAGGAGAACCTGCGCCATTCGTCGTCGGGGATGCGGCCCTCGGATGCGTCCGAGCATCGGGGTGCCCAGTCCCGGGCGACGAGGACCGGCCGGGTCGGGACGCGGTCCCCGGCGCGTTGGACGCGCATCACGACACCGATGTCGGGCGCGCACGGGTTCGCCTCCAGGGAGAACGCCGGTTCGATGGAGTGTGCGGTGAGATGGTCGATCAACGCGTCCTCCAGGAGGGACGGCACCCGGCCCACCAGCGGGATCCCGTCCAGGTCCACCTGCGGACCCATCCGCGCGTCGATCGCGATCGCGGCCAGCCCGATCGCCCGGTCGTAGTACAGGTGCACCCCCGCCCCCGCGCCGTAGTGGACGGGCCACATGTCGGCCTGTGACACCCACCCGGTGCCGTCCCCCTGCGAAACGATGGTCTTCAGGACCCCGTCGACCGCGGCCGCCGCCCGCTCGTGGGTCATGCCGAACCTCAACGGGCCCACGTGCTCGAACGGTGTGAACGACCACACCTCGCGCCGCGACTCCTCGACCACGTCCCACACACCCGCCACCCCGAAACCCCCGACCGCTCACGGATTCCCGGCCCGCGCTGCGGTCGACGCCGTGGCAACCATCCGTGCGACGGCATCGTTCGCCGTGCCGGGCCGTCGGCCCCGGACCCGGAACACGCGAGCGATACCGGGAGCGGAGCGGCGCACTGACGGGTTCCGGCATGGGCGTGTCACCCGCGCACAGTGCCCGGCCGGGGATGGTTCCGACTGCGCCGCCGGGTCCGACGTGTTCAGGGCCAGATCCGTACGACGTCGTCGAGGACGCGACACACATCGTCGGCCTCCATGTCCACACCGTGGGCTCGCAGGGCGGGTAGACATGCCACGAGGTGGCCCAGGACGTCCGCCCTGGCCCCGTGGTCGACGCCCGACCGGAACACGTGCAGGACGGCGTCCCGAGACAGGCGCGCGAGCTGCCGCGGCCCCAAGGAGGTTCCGAGGAACGCCTTCGTGATCTCCTCACCCCGGGCGAGGACGCAGTGCAGGTCCGCTTCCGTCAGGAGCGGCGCGATGACCTCGAACACCTGGACGCGCTCGTGGTCGTAGGCCAGCGCGAGGGTGGCGTCGAGAGCCCGGCTCACCTGTGACGCGGACAGGTACGGTACGAGGCCGGCGAGTGCCCGGGCCCGGTCGAAGTCGTTGGTGACCACGAGCGCGGTGTCGAGAGCCTGGACGACGACCTCCGCACGCTGCGGCTCGGACAGATGCGGCACGATGCCCGCGAGTGCCCGCGACCGGGGCCCGGGCGGGCGAGCGCGCGGGCCGTGTCCAGGGCCAGGGCCAGGACCCTGGCACGCTGCGCCCCGGACACACGCGACACGACACGCTCGAACAACCTGAACCGGTCGTTCTCGTTGGTGAACGTGGGCACCATGTCGAGCGCTCGGGAGAGCTGCGAAGCGGACAGGTACGGCACCAGGCCCAGGGGTACCCAGGCCCGGTGGATCTCCTCGGTGAACTCCAGCCGCGTCGAGCGCTCTGCGTATCTGCGACTCGGACAGGCACGGAGCGAGGCCCACGAGCGCTTGCGCCCGGTGGATCTCCTCGGTGAACTCCAGGGCCGCGTCGAAGGCCCGCCCCGATTCCGACTCGGAGAGGTGCGGCACGAGGCCCACGAGCGCCAGTGCCCGGCACGCCGCGTGGGTGGGTGAGGGGGTGCCGTCGAGGAGTCGGGTCAGGACGGTGGTGCGTTGTGGCTCGGACAGACGCGGCACGATACCCCCGAGCGCCGGTGCCCGGTCGTTCGCGTCGTGGAGGGCGAGGGCCGAGTCGAGGGCTTGGGCCAGGACGACAGTGCACTGCGGCCCGGGCAGATGCGCCGCGACGCGCGTGAGCGCCCAGGCGCGGTCGCGCGCGTCGTCGAGTGTGCGTGCTGTGTCGAGGGCTTCGGTCAGGAGGGTGGTGCGTTGCGGCTCAGGTAGGCGGGTCGAGATGTCCGCGAGCGCCCGGGCCCGGTTGCCGTCGTCGTCGAGTGCGAGGGCCATGTCGAGGGATTGGGCCAGGACGGCGGCGCCTTGCGGCCCGGACAGACGCGCCCCGATCTGCTCGACCACCGAGAACCGGCGGCTCTCGTCGGTGAGCGCGAGGCCCGCGTCGAGGACGTGACCCAGCTCCGCCTCGGGAAGGTGGCATGCGAGGTGTGTCAGCGCGTGTTCCCGAGCGTGCATATACGGGAGTTCGTGCGGGAGCGCGCGGAGCGTGCCGAGGGCCTGAGCCAGGACGCTCGCGCGTTGCGGCTCGGGCAGGTGCGGTACGACGTTCGCGAGCGCCCAGGCCCGGTCGCGCTCGTGGGTGAGCGCGAGGGCGGTATCGAGGGCCCGGTTCAGGACGGTGGTGCGGCGCGGTTCGGCCAGGTGCTCGGCGATCACGTCGGCGACGAACCGCTCGGCAATGGTGTCCTGGACCAGGAGCCGGGAGCCCGCCGTGCACATCTGGCCCGCGTTGAAGGTGATCGCCCAGGCTGCGGTTCTCGCGGCTTGGCGCGTCGGCGAACACCAACTGCGGGCTCGTGCCGCCGGGTTCGAGGTGCACCGCTTTCGCGTTGGACTCCCCGGAGTAGGTGAGCAACCCCACCGGATCACTCGGATCACAGCCCGGACTCCGGTCCGGTCCGCGAGCCGAGCAAGCGGTGCCGGCTCGCGACATCCAACCCGCGCCGCGCTACTCGGGGCCGGTGCCCGCCCGCTCGGTGCTCGGCCGTTCGCCCGGCAGCCAGCGCAGGGCGAACCACAATTCCATCCGAACGTCCGGGTCGTGCAGATTCAGGTCCAGCAGATCGCCGATCCTGACGACGCGCTGGCGCACGGTGTTGCGGTGCAGTCCGAGCGCGGTCGCGGTGCGGTCCCAGCTCCCGTGATGGGCGAGCCAGGTGCGCAGGGTTTCGAGCAGTACGTCGTAGCCGGGCGAGGGCGCATCGGCCAGCGCCGCGAATCGGGCGTGTGCCAGGGCGGCCGCGTCGGCCGCCGAAACGAGCGAGTGCATGCTCAGGTCCTGATGTCGATGCCGCCGGTTCGGGACCCCCGCCGCGAGCGCGTACCGCAACGCGCGCTCGGCCTGATTGGCAGCCACCGCGAGGTCGACCGTGGCCGACGGCGCGCTGAAGCCGAGCGTCCACCCGAGCCGATTCGCCGCCGCGGGGTCGGGGGCCGGCGAGCCGGGCGCGGTGGGCACCAACGCGTGGACTTCGCGCTCGCGCAGGTCCAGATACGGCGTGGCCAAAGCGGTCCCCAACGCGGCCAGTTGCACCGGGTAGTCTCCCGAATCGGGCCCCGGGCCCGGTCGCTGCCCGCCGAGCCGACCGCGGACCACGATCCAACCGGCCCCCGGCGTCGACGGCATCAACAGCGATGCCACATCCTGCGGTGACCCGCCGAGCATCAGCCGCACCAGCGCGGCCGAGCTGCGGCTGTCGCCGCCGAGGGCGTGCCGCGGGCTGGTCAGCAGGGACAACAGCACGGCCGCCACCGCGGTCACCGAGTGTTGTACCGCCGTCGGTGCGGTACCCGCGACGACCCCGATCGCCGGCGGCACGCCGCCGGCGTCCCCGCCCGGCAAAGCGTGCACGGTCAGGTGCAGCCCGCCGTGGTGGTCCGCGGCGGTCGAGGGTGCGACCCGATCCCGACCGGCCTCGCCGTGGCGCGACAGCGCGATGGTGCGCGCCA
>NZ_MWQN01000006.1 GCF_002024165.1 Embleya scabrispora | reverse complement strand
GTTGTGTTGGGGACCGTGGCGGCAGCACCAGCCCAGGCTGCGGAAATGTCACCACAGGCCGCTCGGCCCTGTGCGGCAAGTCTCGGCTACCGCGGCCCCTTCACTGACGTTTACTATCGCCACTGCACGAGCGGTCGCGACTCCGTCAGAGTCAGAGCCATCATCAAGTGGCACATCGACGGTCCATGCGTCACCGTCGGTCCAGGTCAGACTCTTCGCATTTGGTCATTCAGGCTACCCGGGAGTTTCGACCGAATCGCTCGCTGCTGACATCACACCCTGGAGTGGCCTTCACTTGATGAGTCGACTGCCACTCCTGTGGGCAGGACCGGGTTTGCTCCGCTTTGGTGGACCCCCTGAGCTTGCTCCGTTTTGCCGGACACCTTCGTTGTGATCGTCCTGCGCTACGTGATGGGCTGCACCGACGCGGAGGTGGCGGGCTACCTGGGCGTGGCCGAGAGCACCGTGCGCTCCACGATCCGCCACGCGAAACGCCGCCTCGCCCGGGAACTGCGCATCCCGAAGCAGCCTCGGACCACGAGCGGAAGGAACTGACATGCGCGACGACCGAGGCCCACCGCCCTAGCGAACTCCTCGGGACGCCGCCACCGTCGTGGACGCCCCCGACATCGCAGACCTCACGTCACGGTGGAGCGATCCGATCGGCGAGGGCCGCGGGCACTGTTCGCCGGCGGAGCGGATGATCGACCGCATCGCCGCGACCGACCCGGGAACCCCGGCGCCGTCGTGGGCGAGCAGCGAACACGAGCAGGCCGCCCACGAGTTGGGGGTGACCGCCGTCCTGGTCCTGAACCGGCGCGGCGCAACGCGTCCAACGCTGCGATCCGTTCGGCCGGGAGTTTCGCCTTTCTGCTCCTGGTGGTGGTCACCCACACCCCCAGTCGTACGTCCTCCGGCCATCCGTCGAACGCGGTCACCGTCTCCACGTGCCCCCGAGGCACCTCCAGGTGCCCTACCCGGGTCCGGTACGCCGCTGCCGTGCCCACCGCGGTCGCCCAGGCCTGCTCGCGCGTGCGCTTCGGCCGAGGCCCGTCCGGCACCGGCACCGCCGCCTCGGCCCCGGCCGCCGCGCGGTCAACGCGGGCGGGGCCGGCCCGAGCGCGAGCAACTGCCCGCGTAGCGCCGCGTTCGGCTCGTCCCACCCCGGCCGCTGCCGAGCCGGCCACCGCGGCCGGGTGCGTTGGGGTGAATCCGGGGGCCGCGCGGGTGGCGGTCCCGGCTTCGGGCGGGAGCAGGCCCGAGGGTGGGTGGGGGACGAGTCGCCGTCCCGTTCCCGCTACGTGAGGATTCCACATGTCCCAACTGCCGCCGATCGGCGCTGAGATCCCCTGCAGCTCGCTCGCCGTCAACACCCCCTTGCAGATCGGGACCGCCCTGGTGTCCGTGGACTTCCGCGGAGGCTTGAAGCACCGCGTCGACGTCAACCCCAACGACCCGATGAACAGCGTGCGCCTGCGCCTGATCGGTCTCAGGTTCACGGCGGAACTTCCCGAAGCCGAGGACCACAAGCTGACGCTCGAACAGAACGACATCGACGTCGACGCGAAGGGCCTTTTGAGGCAGACGCAGGAGTTGCCGCCCCGGTACGACTGCCTCTACGACCTGGGCACCTGCACCCTGAAGATCGACCGGCCCGGCAGCGACCCGATCGTGCTGACACCGAAGGGTGAGGCGAGGCTGACCGCCGTCCTCACCCAATACCCCCGCGGGGCGACCTGTTCCAGCTCAAGACCCCGATCGAGTTCATCGACCCGGCCAAGCCCGACGACATCGCGGCATCGCTCCAGAAGTTCCCCGCGAAGGTCGGCGGCCTGTAGAACCCCGGGCGCCCGCGACACCTCGACCCGTCCGACGCTCACATCGGCAGACGCCGGCCCCGTCGCACCGACCGTGCCCCGCGACGGTGGGTGGTGCGTTGATCACTTGAGGGTGCCATCGTTTGACGACACAGGTCACCGGTGCGGGGCGGCCTACAGCGCACGGGCGGGCTTGATGAGCGAGGCCCGGATCGGCCGGGCGGACTGCTTCGGGGCCGACGGTGGCGAGGTGGTCGGCGAGCCCGGGCAGGCACCGACGCTACTCTGCGTAATTGAGCGACTACCAGAACCGATTGGAGTGCGCCATGGCCGCCATTCATCCCGAGGTCCTGTGGGCTCAGCGCAGCAGCGCCGAGGACGCCACGAGGAACGTGGTGTTCCTGACCGTCAACGTTCCGGATATTCACGAGGACACGCTGAAGTGCACGCTGACGCCCACTTCCATGAGCTTCAGCGCCGTCGCCGGTGCGACGGGCACACCCGAGCAGAGCTACGAGTTCGGTCTGGAGTTCTTCGCGGAGATCGACCCGGAGAACTCGACCAGGAAGCTCACGTCGCGCTCGCTTTCTCTCATCCTGCGCAAGCGTGAAGCGAAGCTGGAGTACTGGCCTCGCCTGACGAAGGAGAAGGCCAGGTCCCAGCACATCAAGACGGACTTCCGCTGGTGGGTGGACGAAGACGAACAGGATGACGCGCCTGCATTCGACGCCGACGACTTCAGTGGCATGGTTGTGGAGTAGGTGATGAAGCGGATGGACTACTCGTCGGGTTCGTCGTCGTCCCCGGTCTCGGCCGGATCGTGCAGCGGACGCAGCCGGCCGCCGGCCGGGCCGGAGTGCCGGAAGCTGTAGCGACCGGGCGACCAGGCCAGGCCGGTGCGGAGTGCGGCATGCCGTTGCTCACCCCGGGGTGAACCGGTGGGTGGGAGGCTGGTGCCCGAGCCGGGCCCTGAGCCGAGAGTCGGGGCGATCTTCGGTCTTCTCCCTGCCGAGGCGCCGACCACTTCTTCACCGTTATCGCCCCGCCTCACACCCGCATCACCGCGCTGGGCATGCGCTGTGTGGGCAACGGTTCGTGTTCGGCCGCGATCGCCGCGGACGGTTCCACCGCCGTCGCCACGCTGCGGCCGGGCCGGTGGACCTTCTCCAGCCCCGTCACCGTGACGCTGCGGGCGCTGACCGACGCGCCCCTGGCCGGCGGACGCTACACAGGCGAGTTCACCGCCAGAGGCGAGTCCCGACCCCTGACTATCGACATCACCCCGGGCATCCAGGGTGCCCTGGGCGTCACCCGCAAGGACGTCCCCGACCACAGCGGCGCCCTGGTCGCCTCCGTCGTCCCCGGCGGCGCCGCCGACACCACCGGCATCCGCGAGGGCGATGTGATCACCCCCTTCAACGACACCCCGGTGACCACCGCGAAGATCACCTCCCACGCCTACGCCGCCCGCAGCCGTGACCCGGCATCGCGGTGGATCGCGCGCTGTTGACCCGGGCCTGCTCCCGCCTCGGCCCCAACCCCTGACCCATCGCCGATCCACCGCTCCCACGGGCGGGAACGAGGACCTCGATGAACACCACCACCACCACCACCGACGGCGCCGGCCGGGAGCCTTCGACGTCCCCGGCCGTGCCCGCCCTCGACACCGTGTCGTCGACCGCCCTGCGGGCTCCGGCCGTTCGCCGCCCGCTCGCGCTGCGCGACGAACGCCGTCTCACCCGCGCGCACGTCCACACCACCGCGCACCCGGGTGCCCGCCGCGGTGATGGCGGCCGGTGTCGACGTCGTCCGCCGTTTCCCGGGCGTGCCCACCGCTCACCCCGCCACCGACCATGACCGCGAAAGCTGCGGGAAGTCGGGCGACATCGGGAACCGGTGGTCGGGCTGTGGACATGTACAGGCGTGAGTATCCCCACGGAAACCGATCGCGAGTTGTGGGACAGGGCCTGCCGCGGCGAACGAGCCGCATTCGGCGTTCTGTTCGATCGACACGCACGCGCGGTACACAACTATTTGTTCCGGCGTACGGCGTCGTGGCCGGACGCCGAGGACCTGACCTCGGCCGTGTTCCTGCACGCTTGGCGTGCCAGAGCCGATGTCGTCCTGCACCAGGACAGCGCGTTGCCCTGGTTGTTGGGTGTTGCCCGCAATCTCGCCGCCAACAGCGGACGGGCGTTGCAGCGTTATCAGTTGTTGCGGGCCCGGTTGCCCCCACCCGCGCCCAGTCCGGACCACGCGGACGACGTCGCCGCACGCCTGGACGACGAACGCACCATGGCGACCCTGCTCCGGGCGATGGCCCAACTCTCCGACCACGACCGAGAGGTCCTCGAGTTGTGCGTCTGGAGCGGCCTCGACACGCACGGCGCCGCGGCAGTGCTGGGTGTGGCCGCCGGGACGGTCAAATCCCGACTGCATCGGGCCCGAGCCAGGTTGCGCAAACTCGTCCCGCCCGACCCATCCGACGAGAGGGCCCGGGCCGATGCCGTGACCGGTCGCCGGTCCGCGTTTTCCCAGGAGGCGTCATGATCGCGAACCGTCCGCCCGCCGACCGTGACCTGCGCGACCACGACCTGCGCCGGGAGGAGGTCTTGGCCCTGCTCGACGCCGCCGAGGACGTCGACCTCCACCCTCGCCTCGCCGCGCTACCCGCCCGGCGCGGGCTCCTGGCGCGCCACCGCATCCCGCTCCTGGTGGCGGCGTCGGTGGCGGCCCTTACGACGGGTATCGCGGTGAACCTCTCCGATGACGATGCCCGGTCCCACCATGCGCCGCCCGCGGCGTCGGGGAAGGCGTCCGCGGCGAGCACCGAGTCGCCGGTCCCCGTGGTGAAGCCGCCCACCCTGCCCGCGGGCATGCTCCCGGTGCCCGAGGGGCGGGCCATCTCCGAGGCGCTCGCGCGGGATTTCGTGTACCGCTGTGTACTGACTCTGCCTGGAGGTGACGGCCGGCCGCAGGCCGCGGCGGCCGCGAGGTTTCGTCCGTATCTGGCCGTGCGTACGCCGCGACCGGGCCGCCCGGACCTGTACTTCGCCACCGCGGTCGACGACCGCGGGCAGATGGTCGATTGCCACGGGGACGCGGCGCCGGACTCCACTCCCTCACCCGACTCCTCCAGCCGCGATGGCGCCTGGATGATCGGGCCGGTGGAAGTCCTGGAAGGAGGCCAGACGCTCCAGGGGCGGTGGACCACGGAGGGCTGGGGTCGATACAGCGGCAGGGTCACCCGCGTCACCATGGATTATGGCCGAGGCGAACAGGACGCCCTGATGGCGGGCGGGATCTGGTACGCCACGGGCTCCTCGGCACGGGCCGGCGATCCGGAGCCCGCCGAGGACAACCGGATCCGCGGCTACGACGCGTCGGGCGCGCTGGTCTGGGACTCTGCCAAGGACCACATCAGAGGTGCGACCGACTGCGCCCGTACCCCCGACGGCCGCATCCTCGGTTATGTCGCGCCGCCCCAGCGGATGCTTGCGCAGGCATGTCCTCCAGCCGTGCCGTGGACGGCCGGGGAGCCGAACCCTCGTTGACGTCGCGCCTCGTACCCCCCGGGCCGCGACCGGATACGGCGTCCGCTCGTGACCCGGGGGCGGGACTGTAAAACCAACGGTGGAACCTGATCATGAAAGTGACGCCGAGAGATGACTGACGTGATGTCAGAGCCGGTGCAGGACAGCCCGGTTGAGGGCGTCGCCGATGAGGCTGTGGACGGCCGGTTGAACGAGTTGGTGGGTCGGGCCCGGGCCCAGGGCCTGGATCTGGTGGGCGAGGGCGGGCTGTTGCAGCAACTGACCAAGCGGATTCTCGAGTCCGCTCTCGAGGGTGAGATCACCGACCATCTCGAGTATGAGAAGCACGATCCGGTCGGGGACAACCGCGGGAACTTGCGCAACGGCACGCGCGCGAAGACCGTGTTGACCGATGTGGGCCCGGTGGAGATATCGGTGCCGCGGGACCGCGACGGATCGTTCGAGCCGCGGATCGTCCGCGAGCGGCAGCGGCGTCTGTCGGAGGTGGACGAGATGGTGATCTCGCTGTCCGCGAAGGGGCTGACCACCGGCGAGGTCCAGCCCCACCTGGCCGAGGTCTACACATGGTTCCCTCAATGCCTGCGCCGTCACCCCACACCCCTCTGCGGGTCTGGGCGTTCTCACCGAGCGTGACGGCTCCCCGTGATCGCTGCCAGAGCCCGCCAAACAACGTCAGCGCCATCCGTGACAGTGCCCCTGGTCCGAGGCACCGAGCGGCGTTCACCGATGGCATCGGCCCCGGGCGGTCATTCCGCCGGAGCACTGTGAGCGGTGGCCAGGCGGCGCGCGCCGGATCTGTCCCCTGAGCCTCGTGCATCCTGTTTCGCGGTCGTCACACCGACCGAGGCCCGGCTTCGTCGACGTCCTTGAGGCCATCTACGCCCAGTCCCTGCGTGTGCGCGCCCACGCGCCGTGCGGGCGCGAGATTCGAGTGTGCGGAAGTTCGATGACCAGAGTGACAAGAGCCGTGTATCGGGAGACCATTGCGCACGGTTCCGTGAGGGCCGAGGGCTGATGACGGTGACCGTGGTGGTCCCGTCGCCCTTGCGGACGGTGCAGGTGGCATCGCCTCTCCCGGCGGGGCCGCGATGTGCCGTGGCCGCCTCGACGCTCCTCGAAGGGGCGTCGTCGTCCGGGGTCCGCGGGGTCGGCCGCCGGACTTCGGGAAGGGCCGGGGCTGGTTCAGCCGAGTGGGGTGTTGGCCAGGACGCGGCGCAGGATGCTCCAGGACAGGTCGGAGTAGGTCTTGAACTGCCTTTGTTCGCCGGTGATCTCGTCGATGTAGTCGAAGGCGTCTCGGGTGTCGCTCTCGTCGTAGGCTTGCACGGTGAGTTCGTCCTCGTTGAGGTAGACGTGGAAGCTGGCGCCGAACTCGTCGGTGTTGTTGATGTAGTCGGGGCGGGTGGGGCCGTTGCCGCCGTCGAGGGGGCAGTAGACCTTGTGGACGGCGAAGTTCGTCTTGGTGAGCCAGGCGCATTGGCCGGGGGTGAGGGTGACCAGGGCGAGTTTGGTGGCGTCCTTGGCGAGGCGGTCGTAGACCATGACGTCGAGTTGGCCGGCGAGGCAGAAGACGATGCCGGTGGTCTTGCCGTGGGAGTGGATCGGCGAATAGTGCTGGGCGGGCCAGATCTCCAGTACGGCGGGTGATCCGATGTCGCCGTAGGGGTCGTCGAGGGTGTCGATGTGGCCGTGGTCGACGGCCCACTGGTCGTAGGTGCCCCTGCCGGTGCACGCGACGCGGATGTAGGGCGGGTGGGTGTCGTCCCTTTCCGCCTTGTCGAGCATGATGCGGCGCAGCAGCCCGTTGGAGCCGGGCGCGAGCGGTGCGAGGTGTTTGCGCATCGCCTCGATCTCGATGGGGGACATGCGCAGGTCCGCGGCCTTGCGGTAGAGGTCCATCACGGCGGGCGGGATCATGAGTTGGCGGACGTATTCGTCGAAGGACGCGGCCTGGGCGATGACGGGGGAGGGGGCGACGCGCGCGCCCTGCGTCCGCAGACAACGCTCCTCGTTCGGGGTGATGTGGAAGGGATGGCCGCCCTCGGGCAGGAACGTGTCGGCCGCCGGGGAGGTGGTGGTGGAGGTCATGGGGAGCGTCTTCCTGCTCGAGGTGGGCACCGACGGCACAATGGCTCACGGACCGGCCGGTGGGGAGGGATGGTGCGGCGTCGCCGCAGTGCCGCGCACCGGCGGGCACGGTTTGCCGTGTCCCCTCTCGCGGGTGACCGAAACCGGGCCGGGTCCGGGCTCACCCGAACGCGGACCGCGCGAGGGGACCGGAAGTTGGTCGACCGTGTGACGGCAGCCGCCCCCCGATTCGGGGGCTGAACCGCGCCCCGGGACGGGCGCGGCTCATGCGGCGTCACCTTGGTCGTCACTCGTGCGGCGTCATCCCGGCTGCGCCGGGATTGCCGAGCCGGTCGGACACCGGTCGTACCAAAAGCATCGGTCCAAAAGCATCGGTCGGTACGGACGCGGGTATCGGCGCTGTTCACCCGACTTCTTGACCGGTGTCGACGCGGGTGCGGAGGTGGGACCGGTGCGGAACCCGGACGGCAGAGTGGTCGCGGTCACCGGGGTCGGGGCGGGACCGGGGCGGGCGTTGGCGGTCGAGTTCGCCCGGCGTGGGGCCCGAGTGGCGCTCGCCGACACCGACCGCGCGGCGCTGGTTCACACGGGCGAACTCACCGCTCGTGCAACCCGTTCCGCCGAACACGGACCGCGCGCCACGAAGCCGTACCTGATGGGACTGGACGTTGGCGACGGTGACGCGGTGCGCGGTTGGGCGCAGGACAGCGCGGCGCGACTGGGCGGTGTCGACCGCGTCCATACCCTCGCCACTCGGGCCGTCGCCCGACTGCTCACCGAGGACGGCGTCAACGCGTGGATCCACGACGGCGCCCGATTGTGGGCGGTACTCACCACGCTGCCCGACGGCCGGATCTGCGCCGGGCAGGGTGGGCTTCGGCGCCTGGTGGACGAGATCGAGCCGGCGTGGGACGCGTGGGAGCGCGACGGCCGAATCCGCCGCTGGGATCGCGGCATCACGATCACCCTGGGCGAGCAGTTCGTCTGGGCGGGCGATGCCACGACCGGCCGCCGATGACCGATTTCCGCCCCGATGCCAGTCACCGGCTGAGCAGCCGCAGTCGCCGTGAGTCGGTTCCGTGAGCGCGAAGGGCAGCGAGGCGTCCGACAAGGTCCTGGGCACTCTCGCGCAGACGGTCAACTCCCCGGCCGGGCTGCGCGACCCACTCGGTCTGGGCCGCGGCCCCATCACACCCGGCCACCGAAGCGGGCCGAAGCGGGGGTGTCCGTCCTGCCACACCCAGGACGGGCACCCCCGCGTGTTCGTCAGCCCGCCTTCGCCGGCCGGCCCTCGGCGGCATCCGCCAGTGCGCGCCGCGCCTGTCCGATGGCCTTCGGGTCCCAGCCGGGCCGTGGCACGGAGGCCAGCAGCAGCTGCGTGTACGGGTGCTGCGGCGACGTGAGCACGTCCGCGGTGCGACCCGCCTCGACGATCCGCCCGCGCCGCATCACGATCACGTCATCCGTGACGCAGCGCACCACGCCCAGGTCGTGCGTGATGAACAGGTAGCCGATACCGGTCTGTTCGCGGATATCCGCGAGCAGGTTGAGGATCTGCGCCTGGACCGAGACGTCCAGCGCGGCGACCGCCTCGTCGAGGACGAGGATGGCAGGCTCGACCGCGATGGCCCGCGCGATGGCGACGCGCTGCCGCTGCCCGCCGGACAGTTCGCGCGGCCGTGCCTCCGCCGCCCGCGTGCCGAGCCCGACTCGGTCGAGCAACTCCCGGATGCGCGAGGCGTGGTCGATGTCCGGGAAGTGCAGCTTGAGGGTCTCCCGCAGCACGTCCTGGACGCTGGTGCGCGGGTCGAGCGACAGGTAGGGGTCTTGGAACACCATCTGGATGCGGCGGGCACGGGCCAGTCGGGCCGCCCGTCCGCGCCCGCCCGCGGACTGCTCCTCGCCGTGCACGCGCACGACGCCCCCCTCGGCGCGCTCCAACCCGACGATGATCCGGGCGGTGGTGGTTTTACCGGACCCGGACTCGCCGACGATGCCGAGCGAACCGGCCTTCGCCAACGTGAACGACACCTCGTCCACCGCGCGCACCTCACCGAACGTGCGGGTCAGTCCGCTGACTTCGAGGAGAAAGTCAGACATCCGCGGCCTCCCGTTCCAGACGTTCCGCGTGGTGGCATGCGGCGGTGTGCGCGGGCTCGTCGGGCGCGGCGGAGACGGGCGGCGCCGTCGTCGTGCACACCTCGGTGGCGAGCGCGCACCGGGGTGCGAACGGACAGCCGACCACGTCCTTGCGCAGGTCCGGCGGCCGGCCCTCGATGGCCGTCAGCCGGCCCTGCGGGGCGTCCAGGCTCGGCGTCGACTCGAGCAGCGCCCTGGTGTACGGGTGTCGCGGCCGCGCGAAGATCGACGCGGCAGGCCCGGTCTCCGCGATACGTCCCGCGTACATCACGTACACACGGTCGCTGATCGCGGCGGCGAGCCCCAGGTCGTGGGTGACGAACAGCAGCCCTGTGCCGAAGCGTTCGCGCAGGTCGCCGAGTAGCGTGACGACCTCGGCCTGCGAGGTGACGTCCAGTGCGGTGGTCGGCTCGTCGGCGAGCAGCAGCTTCGGGTCGCCCATGAGCGCCGCGGCGATCATGACGCGTTGCAGCATGCCGCCCGACAACCGGCCCGGATAGCTTCCCATCAGATCAGCGGACAGGCCGACCGCGTCCAGGAGTTCGCCCGCGCGTGCGGTCGCCGTCGGCGCCGTCATCAGCTTGTTGAGCCGCATGCCCTCGGTGAGGAAGTCGCCGATGCGGCGCAGCGGGTTGATGGCGGCGCGCGGGTCCTGGAAGACCATCGCCGCGGTCTGTGTGCGCAGCCTGCGCAGCTGCTTGGCGTTCATGGTCAGCACGTCGTCTCCGGCGACCAGGACCTTGCCGTGGGTCTCTGCGTCCTTGGGAAGCAGGCGCAGCACCGTGCGAGACGTCAGGGTCTTGCCGGAGCCCGACTCGCCGACCAGCGCCACCGTCTCCGACGGGCCGACCGTCAGGTCGACGCCGTCCAAGACCGGGCGGGCGGTGTCCGGGAGCCACAGCCGCAGCCCTTGGATGTCGAGTGTTGCGCTCACCGCTTCCTCCCCGCGACCTTGTCGGCCCACCGCTCGCCGACCACGTTGAACGCCACGACGGTGAGGATGATCGCCAGACACGGGACGATCGCCGAGAGCGGATAGCCGCTCTGGATGGCGGACTTGCCGTCGAAGACCATGCGTCCCCAGTCGGGTGTGAGAGCCGGGACACCCAGGCCGAGGAACGACAGGCCGGCCAGGTCGATCAGGGCGTACCCGAAGTTGACGGTGGACTGCGCCAGCACCACCGGCGCGATGTTGGGCACCACGTGCTTGACGCAGATCTGCGGCCCCGAGTGCCCCTGCACCTGGTACGCGGCCACGTAGGGCCGGGCACGTTCGGCGAGCACCAGTGAGCGGGTGAGTCGGCTGACGTACGGGAAGTACGCGATCGACAGCGCCACGACCGGCGCCATGAGCCCCTCGCCGTAGACCGCCACGATGAGGATCGCCATCAGCAACCCCGGGAAGGCCAGCGTCAGTTCGGAGCCGCGCGACAGCAGCGAGTCGAGCCGGCCGCCGCGCCAGCCGGCCGCGACGCCGACCGCCGCGCCCAGCAGCGTGGAGATGACGACCACGCCGAGCGGGCCGAGCAGCGAGGTGCGGGCCCCGACGACGAGCCGGGACAGCGTGTCCCGGCCCGCCGCGTCCACACCGAGCAGATGGTCCGCCGACGACGGTGCCAGCGCGTTGCCGAGCTCGGCCGTGTTGGGGTCGTACGGCGCGATCCACGGCGCGAGCAGCGCCATGACGACGACCACGCCGACGAACACCAGGCTGACCACGTACAGCGGAGCGCGCCTCGCGCGGATCCGGGACAGGCCCGGACGCCGGATGAGGGTCACGGAACTCATGCGTCGGCCCTCGATCCCAGGCTGATGCGCGGGTCGACCAGGGGCAGCAGCAGGTCGACGAGGAGGTTCACGGTCATGAAGACCGCGATGATGATCAGGGAGATGGCCTGCACGGTCGGGAAGTCCTTGGTGGTAGCGGACAGTTCGAGAAGCTGTCCGATGCCGCCGACGCTGAACGCGGACTCCACGAGCACGGTGCACACCAGCAGCGTCGAGACGATCAGGCCCGCGGTGGTCAGTACGGGGCCGAGCGCGTTGCGGAAAACGTGCCGGCCGATGATGTGCCGTTCGGGGACACCGCGGCTGCGGGCGACGGTGACGTGCTCGCCCTCCATCGCCTCGAGCATCGCCGCCCGCGTTACCCGGGCCAGCAGCCCGACCAGGTAGAGCGCGAGCGCGACGGCCGGGAGGGCCAGGTGCCACAGCATCCGGCCGAACCCGTCCCCGCTTCCGCTGCCGCTGGACGGGAACCAACCCAACTGCACCGCGAACAGGCCCTGGAGCAGGATCGCCGCCACGAACGACGGCGTGCCGATCGCGAACGTGGTGCCGACCAGGATCCCCGAGTCGGTCGCGCCGCCGCGCACCGCGCCGATCCAGCCGAGAGCCAGGCCGAGCACGATGACGACGACCAGCGCCATGCCGACGAGGAGGAGCGTGGTGGGCAGCCGGGAGGACAGAAGTTCGGACACGTCGGTGCGGTACTGCAGCGAGCGGCCGAAGTCGCCGTGCAGGATGTTCCCGAGCCAGCGGCCGTACTGCACGATGAACGGGTCGTTCAGGTGGTACTGGTTCTCGATCGCCCGAAGGGCGGCCGGCGAGGCCGACCGCCCGCCCAGGAGGAAACTCGCCGCATTCCCCGGCGCCAGGTACATCGCACCGAAGACCACGAACGAGGCGCCGAGCAGGGTGACGGCCATCTCCAGCAACCGCCGTACGGCGAATCTCAGGAATATCACCCCGCGGCCCCCACATCGGCCGCCCACGGGTAGTACATGTACGCGATGGTGGTAGGCGCGCCGGTGATCCGCTTGTTCAGGAACACCGTGGAGGGCCACTCGGCGACCGGCATCCACAGCACCTGGTCGGCGGCCATCTTCTGGAGCTTGGCCTCCAGCGCGATCCGCTGCTGCGGGTCGTACGTCGCGGTGATCTGCTCCACCAGCGCGTCGTACTCCGGGTTCGAGTAGCCGGCGTGGTTCTGGTACCCGCCGGTCCGGAAGTTGCGCAGCAGGTCGACCGGGTCGGTCACCGACAGGTAGTACGTCTCGGGGAACATGTCGATCCCCTCGCGCGCCGCCGGGTCGGTGAACAGCGCCGAGAACGCGTCCGGCGCGATCGTCTCGAGCTCGACGTCGAGGCCGATCCTGGTTCCGGCGTCCTGGATCGCGGTCGCCAGCAGGCTCACGTCCTGCCCGATCGGGCTGGTCGCGACGACGACCTTCTTGCCCTTGGCGCCCGCCTCCTCGATCAGCTTCTTCGCGCCGTCGATGTCCTGCGCGGACGGCGGCAGTTTGTCGAACGCGTCGGCCGGCACCTGCGGCGAGGAGCCCGTCCACGACGCCTTGGGCGTGATCGAGTTGGTGACCGTGCCGTTGCCCGCCAGCGCGGTCTTGACGAAGCCGGAACGGTCCAGCGCCATCGACAGCGCCCGCCTCACGCGCACGTCGCCGAGCGCGCCCTTCATGCTCGTCACGTTCACGTTGACCGTGCTCAATCCCTCGCCCGCGTACAGTGTGCCGACGCCGCCGGCGCGCAGCCGCTGGTAGCTCTCGGTCGGGATGAGGAACCCGCCGTCGACCTCGCCGCTCAGCATCGCGTTGGTACGCGCGGAGGGGTCGGTGAGGAACTTGAACTCGACCGTCTTGGCCTTCGGCTTGGTTCCCCAGTAGCCGTTGAACCGCTCCAGGTCCACGGACTGGCCCTTGGCCCAGCGGGCGAGCCTGTACGGGCCCGTGCACTCCAGGCTGCCTTCGACGCCGTAGTCCTTGCCGTGCGCCTCGACGCCCCTGCGGTTCGCCACCACGCCCGCCGCGGTCGCCATCAGCTGCGGGAACAGCGAGTCGGGTTTCTTGAGCTTGACGGTGACCTGCAGCGGGCCGGTGGCGGTTACCGCGTCGACGTTCTCGAACGACTCGGCCCAGGACGCGGCCAGGTCCGGGTTCATCTGGCGGCCGAAGCTGAAGACCACGTCGTCCGCGGTCATCGTCTCGCCGTTGTGGAACTTCACGCCCTGGCGCAGGTCGTACACCCACGTGTTCGGGTCCGGGTTGGACGCCTTCTGGGCCAGCCCCGGCTGGACCTTCAGATCGGGGGTCCAGCGCATCAGGCTCTCGCAGACGTTCGAGAGCACGGTGTTCTGCGGGTAGTCGAACGCCTGGATCCAGTCCAGGGTGAGCGGTTCGGCGTACAGCGCCCAGCCGAACTTGTCGATGTCGCCCTTGGCCGGCGGGGTCCCGGCCGACAGTGCGAAGCCGCCCGCGTTGGTGCCTCCCCCGGACGGGCCCGCCGGGTTGTCGTTGTTCTTCGGCGGTCCCGAACAGGCCGCGACGAGTGCGAGCGCCAGCACCGCGGCCGGGACGGCGGCGCGGCGTATGGAGGGTCTGGACGGGAACGGAGCGTTTCCGGGCATCGGGAGTCCCTTCCGAGGGGGAGTGCGCGGGCTAGGCGGAGGGCGAGGACGTGACGGGGACCTGCTGGGTGATGCAGTGCACGCCGCCGCCGCCGTAGGCGACGGTCGGGGTGACGACGCCGACGACCTTCCGGTCGGGGAAGGCGGCCTGGATGACGGCGAGCGCCCCGGCGTCCGCGGGATGGTCCGCGACCGGCACGACGACGCCGCCGTTGGCGATGTAGAAGTTCAGGTACGACACCTCGATGTCGATGCCGCCCCAGAGCAAGGCGTTCGACTGCGAGATCTCGACGATCTCGAACGGGCGGCCCCGCGCGTCCGTGGACGCCTCCAGCACGGCGCGGTTCGCGCGGCAGCGGGCGTAGTCGGGGTGCTCCGGGTCCTCGGGCAGCTGGATGATCACCTTGCCCGGCGCGACGAACGCGCATACGCCGTCGACGTGTCCGTCCGTCTCCTCGTCCAGCAGGCCGCCGTACGGCAGCCAGACGATCTTGGTGACGCCCAGCTTCGCTTTGATCTCCGCCTCGATCTCGGCGCGGCTCATGTCCGGGTTGCGGTTCGGGTGCAGCAGGCATTGCTCGGTGGTGATGAGGGTGCCCTCTCCGTCGACGGTGATGGCGCCGCCCTCGAGGATCATGTCCGAGGCGATGCGCTCGTCGCCCACCCGGGCGATCAGCGCCGCGGCCACCTTGTCGTCCGAATCCCACGGGGAGTGCTTGCGGCCCCACGCGTTGAACCGGAAGTCGACGCCCGCTCGGCGGCCGTCCTCATCGGTGACGAAGATCGGGCCCGAGTCGCGGAACCACGCGTCGTCGATGGGCAGTTCGACGACGGTGACCGCTTCGCCGCACAGCGTCCGGGCCTCGCCGCCCGAGCCCGGCACGGTGACCATGGTGACCGGCTCGAACTCCGCGATGGCGCGGGCGACCGCGGCGTACTCCGTCTTCGCGGACGCGAACATCTCGCCCCACAGGTCGGCGCGGGTCGGCCAGGCCATCAGGCAGCGGTCGTGCTCGGTCCACTCGGCGGGCATCCGGAACGTCATGGGTGTTGTCTCTTTCGATCGTGGGTGGTGCGGTAACCGCGGAAAGGAGGTCGGTGGGTGGGATTCGTCGGCTGGATCGCCTCGGGCGGAGCCGACGCCCGGGACTACCGGGCCGCGGGCGCGGCCGGCACGTCGTGGGTGGAGCAGTGGATGCCGCCACCGCCGGAGGCGATGCCGTCGATCGGAACGGCGACGACCTCACGCCCGGGGAAGTGGTCGGCCGGCATGCGCTTGGCCCGGTCGTCGGCCTCGGGGTCGCCGAACTCGGGGATGAGCACCGCACCGTTCGCGATGTAGAAGTTGGCGTACGTGGACAGGAACGTGTCGCCGCGGCCGGTGATTCGGTCCGGATCCGGCTGCGGCAGGTCGATCACCTCGAACGCCTTGCCCCGCGCGTCCACCGCGTCCTTCGGTACCGCGCGGGCCCGGTCGGCGGACCGCGACCACGAGTCGGCCGGCATGCAGGGGAAGGGCGTGTCGAGCAGCACGACGCCAGGCGCGGCGAACCGCACCAGCGAGTCGACATGCGCGTCGGTGATGTCCTCGCCGCGCACGCCCGCGAACCACACCACCTGCGTGACCCCGAGCGTGCGCTTGGGTTCTTCTTCGAGCTGGGCCCTGTTCCTGCCGGGGTTGCGGTTGGCGTTGACGATCGAGCTCTCGGTGACCATCAGCGTGCCGGCCCCGTCGGTCTCGAACGAGCCGCCTTCGGCCACGAGCGGGGCCTGGAACCGTGCCAGGTTGTAGCGCGCCGGCACGGCTGCGGCGACCTTGCCGTCGTTGGCGTGGGTCTGCTTGTCGCCCCAGCCGTTGAAGTTGAAGTCGATGCCGAGCAGCGCCCCGGCATCCTCGACGCAGACCGCCGCGGTATCGCGCGCCCACAGGCCGTCGACCGGGACGGCGGCCACCTCGACCAGGGAGCCGCACGCCTTGCGGGCGGCGTCCTCCTGGCCCGGGCGGGTCAGGAGGACCACCGGCTCGAACTCGGCGATCGCCCGGGCCACCCGAGCCACGTCCTCGCGCAGGTCCTTGCCCCGGATCCCGGCGGAGGCGGGCCAGGACATGAGCGTCCGCTCGTGCTTTTCCCACTCCGCGCCGAACCTTCTCCCCGCCGGTGCCGCAGTGCCGCCTTCCGGCCGGCCCGTTGCCCGGCCGGCGGGCTCGTCGGCACCGTCCTCGGCGGAGGAGCAGGCGGCGGCACCGGTGGCCACGGCGCCGGCGGCGACCATGCCGCGCAGGACTGCGCGGCGGGAGATGGACGAACCAGACACGATGAACTCCGAACGGGTAGTGCGGTGGGCGCTGTACGACACAGGAGGAGTGGTCCGGCGCCGGTCGGACGCTGCGGGCATTGCCTAGGCGACGGGCTCCTGCATGGTCGTGCAGTGCACGCCGCCGCCCCCGAGGGCGATGCGGTCGATGTTGATCTGCACGACCTGGCGGCCCGGGAAAGCGGCGGCGACGACCTGCTTGGCCGCGGCGTCCTTGGCCGTGTCGCCGAACTGCGCCATGACGACGCCGCCGTTGCAGACGTGGAAGTTGATGTACGAGTCGACGAAGTCCTCGCTGTCGGAGCGCACCGTGTCCGGCCCGTCGATGCGGATCACCCGCAGGCGGCGGCCCTTCGCGTCGGTCGCCGCGGACAGGATCTGGAACTGCTTGCGGGCGTCCTGCGCCCAAATGTCGGTGCGGCTCGCGGGCGGCATCTGCACCATGACGACGCCGGGGCGGATGAACCGCGAGGTGGCGTCGATGTGGTCGTCGGTGATGTCCTGGCCCTTGATACCGGGAACCCACAGCATCCTGGTCGCCCCGTAGGCGGCCAGCACTGCGGCCTCGACCTGCGCTTTGGTCATGCCGGGGTTGCGGTTGCCGTTGATCAGGCTGGACTCGGTGGCCATCACGGTGCCGTCACCGTCGGTCTCGATCGCGCCGCCCTCACCGGTGAAGCCGGCCCTGGTGAACGCCAGGCCGTCGAACGAGGCGATTTGGGAGGCCACCAGGGCGTCCTTGGCGTGGGTCTGCTTGCTGCCCCAGCCGTTGAAGCCGAGGCCGACCGCGTCGCGGCGGCCGGAGCCGTCGGTTCGGAACACCGGCGCGGTGTCGCGGGCCCACAGGTCGTCGACCGGGATCGAGCTGATGACGGTCACCGTGGAGCCGCACTTGGACCGTGCGGTGCTCGCGCTGGAGGAGTCCGCCGCCATCATGACCACCGGCTCGAAGCGGGCGATCGTCTTGGCGATGAGCGCGACGTCGTTCTGCACGCCGCTGAGCCGGTTGCCCCAGATCGACGACTTGCTCGGCCACGCCATCCAGGTGCGTACGTGTGCGACGTCGTCTGCGGGGACCCGCAGGACGGCGGCAGCGACCCGGGCTTTGGCGGCGGTGCGCGGGGTTGCGCCGGCCCGGGAGGATGCACCGACGGTCAGGCCCGCGGCGCCGAGCAGCGCGGCGCCGACGAAGTTGCGGCGGGACGGGTGCGCGGCGGAGCCGTCGAGCGCGTCCGAGCGGTTCGAACCGTGCGCTTCATGCATGGCTGACTCTCCTGTCGGCTGCTCCCGCCGGAACGGCGGGGTCGGATACATGGGGCGGTGAGGCGGTGCGCTGCGGACCTTCGTGTCGCGCTCGCCGTGTCCGAATCCGACGGTCCAGGCCGGACCGTCGGGCCCGGAGCGTCGGGCGGGGCCGCGGGACGGTTTCGGTTGGCGTGCCCACACTGTGGCACTGACTGAAAAATCAGTCAAGATATGGAGGGGTAAGGGTCCTTCACCCGCCATCCACGGCCCGGACGCCGTCCGGACGGTCCGGGATCACCCGCCCGCCGCCTGCCGGCGGGCACCCCGCTGTCGGCGGGAATCCGGACACTCGGTCCGCGCCCGCATTCACTCGTTCGCCCGGCGGTGCACCCGATCGCTCCGCACGGACACGCCGGCACGGGGTACCCGTCCGGTTGCTCCGGTCGCCCTCATCGCGGTGGCGCGGCCCGTCCGCCGACCTCTCCACCATCCGGAAGGACGGGACTCGTGACCGATACCCCTTCGGTGTCCCGCCGCCAAGTGCTCCGCACGATGGCCGGCGTCGGCGCGGGCACCTTCGGGCTCGCGGCGTGTTCCGACTCCTCCGGCGACGCTGCGCAGGTGCCCGCGCCGTCCGGCGGCCCGAGCGAGAACCCGAGCGCGCCCGGCTCGCCCTCACCGACCCGGGTCGGCCGCCGGTTCGGCGCCGAATGGGAGCCGCACGCGCGCACGTTCATGTCCTGGCCCGCCTCCACCGGCATCTGGGACACCGACCTGCCTGCCGTACGCACGGACATCGCCCGCCTGGCCCGCGCCATCGCCGCCACCGAGCCCCTGGTCATGCTCGCCCGCCCCGACCAGGCCGACGCCGCCGAGTCCGCCTGCGGCTCCGACGTCGAGGTGGTGCCCATCGCCGTGGACGACCTGTGGGCACGCGACACCGCGCCGGTGTTCGTCGAGGACGGCGGCAGGCTGCGCGGCGTCGACCTCGACTTCAACGGCTGGGGCGACAAGCAGGCGCACGCCAACGACGCGCTCGTCGCCCGCGAGGTCCTCGCCAGGTACGGCATCTCGCGCGACCGGACCTGGATCGTGGGCGAAGGCGGCGCGCTGGAGACCGACGGCGCCGGGACACTGCTGGCCACCGAGAGCTCACTGGTCAACACCAACCGCAACCCGGACAAGACCCGGCAGCAGATCGAGGACGAGTTGAAGAGGCTGCTCGGGGTCACCACGATGATCTGGTTCGACGGGGTCAGGGGCCAGGACATCACCGATGCCCATGTGGACGCGCTGGTGCGGTTCGTCGCTCCCGGCGTCGTCCTGCTGGACACCGCGTTCCCCGGCGAGCCCGAGGACTCGTGGTCGATGTCGGCCGCGCAGGCCCGCAGCGTCCTGAAGGACGCCACCGACGCGCGCGGCAAGACCATCGAGGTGGTCGACCTCCCGCAGCCCGACCCCGCCAGGACCAACGGCCGCGGCGACGATTTCCTGTCTTCGTATGCCAACTTCTACATCGGCAACAAGGCCGTCTTCTTCCCGAAGTTCGGCGACGGGGCCGCCGACGACCGCGCCGGGCAGATCCTCAAGGACCACTTCCCGACCCGCGACATCGTCCCCGTGCGGATCGACGTCATCGCCTCTGGTGGCGGCGGCATCCATTGCGCGACCCACGACCAGCCGACCGCACCCGTGGCCTGACCGGCTTTCCGCGGCGCCCGTCCGGGCACTGCCCAGTCCACCAGTGCGGAGGCGCGCGTGAAAGGTCCGTCCCGAGGCCACTGGAGCCGCCGACGTATCGCGGCCACGGTCGTCGGCTCCATGGTCGTCGCACTCATCCTGGCCGTCGGGGTGTGGATGCAGGTCGGTGAGCGGATCGCGCTGGACACCACCTACCACGCCCCGAACCCCGCGCCCGACCGCATCGACGTCAGGGCCACCGTGCAGCGCGTCGACGCGGCGGCGCGGGAGCTCACCCTGCGCGTCATGGTCACCCCGCGCGGGCGCCTCGCCGAGGAGGACGGCCTGCTGACGTCCCAGGACCTGGTCCTGCGAACCTCGCAGGACGTGCGCGGCGACCTCACGTTCCCGGCCCACACTCGCGTGGACGCCAAGGACGTGCCCGTCGCCCTGGCCGGGGGAGCGGTCACCGACTACCCCTTCGACGAATACGCCACCGACATCGCGTTCTCCGCGACGGCCGACGGCGCGGCGGTCCCGGTCTCCATGACCCTCGTCAACGTCGACGCGCTCTTCGCGATCGACGTCGACGCGGCCAACGAGCACGGCGTCGCCGGGTTCGACCTCGGCGTGCAGCGGTCCAGGACGGTCCTGCTGTTCGCAGTGTTCATGATCGTGGCGATGTGGGCACTGGCCATCGCCGTCTTCATCGGCGCGAAGGTGATGGTCGGCGGCCGCCGCGGGCTGGTCTGGCCCGCGCTGGGGTGGATGGCGGCGACGCTGTTCGCCCTGGCCGCGTTCCGCAACACCGCGCCCGGCAACCCGCCGATCGGGTCGTTGCTGGACTACCTGGCCTTCCTGTGGGCGGAGGCCATCGTGGCGATCTGCCTGACCGCGGCGGTGTTCGCGGGCGCGGTGGTGGAATCCCGCACGGACGCGGGCCCGGCCTGACGGCGGGGCCCTTCGGCGGTCAGGCGCCGGGTGCGGGCCGCGGCGTCCGATGGAGCCTCCGCGCGGGTCTGGCCGATTTCCGTTGCCGATGCCGACACCGGTGAGTGCGACGGTGTCGGCGGCGCGGGCGATGCCGAAGTCGATGACGCGCGGCCCGTCGGCGGTGACCAGGACGTCGGCGGGCTTGAGATCGCCGTGCACGACGTGGACGCGGTGGATCTCCTGGAGGGCTTCGGCGATGCCACCGATCAGCAGCAGTACCGTACGGGTGGGCAGCGGGCCGCGGGCGTCGACGACCTGCCGCAGCGAGGGGCCGGCACGTACGTGCCGGCGAGCCAGGGCAGCTCCGCGTCGGCGCGGCGTCCACCACGGGCGCGGTGAGGAAGCCGTGGATGCGCCGCGCGTTGGCCACCTCGTGGGCGAACCGCACGCGGAACTCGGGGTCGGCGGCATACTCCGGCCGGACGACCTTGAGTGCCACCGGCCGTCCGCCGGGCGTGTACGCCAGGTACACCCACCCCATGCCGCCGATCCCGAGCAGGGCCGCGACCCGGTATCCGTGTCCGCCGACGCGCTGCGGATATGTCCGGCGCGAGGGGGCTGGAAGGCGGGCCGGGACAGGGGCGGGACACCGGAGGGGTGCACGGGGACTCCCGAATGGGCACGCGGAGGAGGGGATGCCGCCGGGGACGGCGCCGCGTCACCGGCGACGGTCCGGCCGGTCGTCCGGTCGTCCGGTCGGACCGGCTGGGACGCGGGCTGCTGCATCGTCGAGCAGTGGATGCCTCCGCCGCCGCCCATCAGGCGGTCGACGTCGAGTTGGACCACGACGCGTCCGGGGAAGGCGCTCGCGAGCTTGGCCTCGGCCGCCGCGTCCGCGCGCGGGTCGCCGAACCGGGCGGTGATGACGGCGCCGTTGACGAGGTGGAAGTTCAGGTACGAGTCGACCAGATCGCGGTTCCTCGACCGGGTGTGCTGCGGTCCCTGCAGGGTGATGACCTGGAGCGGGCGGCCCTTGGCGTCGGTCTCCTCGGACGGCGGAGACACGGCCGGTGCCATCCGTGCGGAACACCGCGCAGCTGTCGCGCATCCACAGGTCGTCGGTGGGGACCTCGTCAGTGGTCACCGTGATGCCGGGGCCGCACATCGTGCGGGCCTGATCCGCGGCATCCTCGTCTACCGCGCACATGATCACCGGTTCGAAGCCGGTCACCGCCTTGGCGATCCCGGCGATGTCGTGCTGCACACCGGACAACTGCCGGCCCCTGATGGAGCGGCTCGCAGGCCAGGACATCCAGGTGCGCGCGTGCCGGACGTCGTCGGCGGGGACCCGCAGGCGGCGGCTCCCGCCATACGCCCGCCCGGACGATCCGGCGGGGGCCGCCGCCGCGGCGGCGGCGGGATCGGCGAGGGCGGATCCGGCGACGGCCGCGCCTGCGGTCCCGATACCGAAGGCACGCAGGACGCCGCGGTGCGCGGGTCGGAATCCGGACACGGGGATACCTCTATGTGGTCGTGCGCCCGCGCTGTTCGCGGCTTGCGCTGAGGGTGCGCGGGAGACCGCGCGCGGCGGTGGCCGGTCGCACTCCCAGGGTGGGGCATGGGCACGGACAGGCGTTGCCGAGTGCGTGCCCGCGCCAACGCAGCCCCACCGTGACCTGAACTGAAATTTCAGTCAGACACTGTGGCGGGCTGACGTTCCCGGCGTCCGAGCTCCAGGTCCAGGGCGCCGCGCAGCAGGTCGCGCGCCCGCTCCACGGGCAGTGCGCCGGTCAGCCAGCGCTCGCTGAGGCCCTCGATGAGGGCGGTCAGCCGCTCGGCTGCGTCGAGTGCCGAGGTGTCGGCGGATGCGTCGCCGAGGGACTGGGCGCCGCGGATCAGCTCGGCCGCGTCGGCCACCCAGCGGTCCAGGGCCTCGCGCACGGACGGCCCGAGCTCCGCCGCGAACATCGCGCCGGCGCGGAACTCTCCCCAGGCGGTGCTGTTCTCCACGACCTCGGGGACGTCCTGCAGTTCTGCCAGCAGCATGTCCTCCAGGTGGCCGCGCGGATCCACGGCGGGGTCGACGTCCGAGGCGGTGTAGCGTTCGGCGCGCTCGTTGATGAACTCCCAGGTGTGCCGGATCAGTCCGGACCGGTCGCCGAAGTGGTAGTAGACGAGGCCGACCGAGACGCCGGCCTCGGCCGCGAGTTCCTCGACCCGTAGACCGCGTATGCCGTTGCGGGCTATGAGCCGAGCGGTCGTTTCCAGGATCGACAATCGGCGGCGAGAAGACACCGTGGCACCCCATCGGGGTCGACGCCGACCCCTTGCACTAGACGAGATTGAACTGAATGTTCAGTCAGTCTAGCGTTGGGCAGGCATCGCGAGGACAACGGCGGGCAGGGCGGACGTCTGCGGCCCCTCGGGGCTGCGAGCCCGTTGGGGCTAGAGTGTCGGGTCGTGGCCGACCGTCGAACTGTGATCATGAAAGCCGCCGCCCGTGAGATCGCCCGCAAGGGCGTGCGCGGACTGCGCGTGGAGGAGCTGGCAGCGGAGGCCGGTGTTTCGACCGGGCTCATCTACTACCACTTCAAGGATCGCGACGGGATCCTGCGTGCGACGCTGGGCTTCATCAGCGACCGGGCCGGCGCGTACACGAGCGAGCGAGTGGCCGAGTCCGGTGCCGACACGCCCCGGAAGGTCCTCGAGCAGACCTTGCTGCTGGAGTTTCAGGACATCCCCGAGGTGCGCGAGAACAGCACCGCGTGGGGCGAGCTGCGCGCCAGCGCGATGTTCGACGACACTCTGCGCGGCAGCCTGGCCGACGCCGTCGAGTTGTGGAGCGAGGAGATCGCCGCGCTCATCGGGCAGGCTGTGCCCGACGCCACGGTCGCCGCCGCGCATGCCGCCGCCCAGCGGATGACCTCCCTGGTCGAGGGCCTCAGCGGGCGCTGGCTGAGCGGCTGCTTGGCCCTGGAGTCCGCCCGCGAGCTCCTGTTGGCCGGTATCGACGTGGAGCTGACCTACGTCGGGGGCTGAGGGCTCTCGGCTCTCGATGTGTAGCGTCGGGCGACGAAATTCCCGGAGCTCGTGCAGTTCGCTCGGAGACGCGAGCGCGGCTTCGGGTTCGTGCCAGCCGTATACAGGGCGTGTAACTCGATCACCAACTCCCGCCGCGCACCCGCTGGCAACCGTCGTTGGTCCGGCATCCCGATCGCCATCCACGCCCCCACGCACCCGTCCGCCAATTTTCGCCAAGTCTCGTACGTCGCACGTGCCCTGGGCAGGCGAAACGGCGATCCGCCCACGACAGGCCTCGTGTGGAATATGTGCCATTCCCGTCCGACTCCCGTGTGCCCGCACGGCTCGCACACCCCCGACACGGCCACGCTGGAACAAGGCGGCACCTCAACCGCCCATCCATCCACCGCGCATCCTCGGGACACAGATATGACCACCACCGCCCCCGGCACGCACGAACGCCCCACCGCCTCGCCCACCGCGACATCGCGGGCCCGTCCGGCCCGTGCCGGCCGAGTCCTGACCGCGACCGCCGCGCGCGGCGTGGCCACCGGTATCGGTACCGCTGCCGGAACCTGGCTCATGTGGTGGATCACCCACCGCTGACCTCTTGCGTGGCCATCACAACCGAAGGACGCCGTCGATCGCCCGGGTGCGCCCGTGCCCCCGCGCGTCCCCGGAGTCGGGACGCGCGCGCACGGCGTTCAGAGGCGCCGGACGAAGTCGCGCACGGCGGAGCCGATCTCGTGGGGGGAGTCTTCTTGGACGTAGTGGATGCCACATACGGCGACCTCGGTCTGGTTGGGCCAGGTCCGGGCGAATTCGAGGGCGCGGCCGACGAGGATCGCGCCGGGCTGTGCCGAGATCAGGAGCTTGGGGATCGGGCTGTGGGCGAGCCAGCGTCCGTAGTCGTCGACGACGCGTGCGACGTCGGCGGGCGTTCCGTCGATGGGGAGTTCGCGCGGGAACACCAGGGTGGGCCTGCGGGAGGCGGGAGTTCGGAACGGCGCCCGATAGGCGTCCATCTCGCGTTCGTCGAGCGGGCGCAGGACGCTCTTGGGCAGGACGGTCTCGATGAAGAAGTTGTCGTCCATGATCATCTTTTCACCGTCCTCGGAGCGCATCGCGCGAAACAGCGCGTCGCGGCCGGCGGGGAAGTCGGACCACAGGCGGGGTTGGACGATCGCCTCCATGTAGGCGATCCCTTCGATCCGGTCGGCGTGTCGGCGCGCCCAGTCGAACCCCAGTGCCGAGCCCCAGTCGTGCAGGACGAGAGTCACCGGGCCGGTGGGCAGTACGGCGTCGAACCAGGCGTCGAGTCGGCGGGAGTGGTCGGTGAAGCGGTAGGCGCCGTCGGGGGCGGGGTCCGAGTCGCCCATGCCGACCAGGTCCGGGGCCAGGCAGCGTCGATCGCCGGCGACGTGGGGGATCACGTTGCGCCACAGGTACGACGAGGTCGGGTTCCCGTGCAGGAAGACCACCGGGGCGGTGGTCTCGTCGTCGGATCCGGTGTCGACGTAAACCATCCGGGCATCGAGCACGCTCACCGCGGATCGCGGGTGGGTGTCGTCGACGGGGATGCCGAGGGGCGTGCGGGTGCGGGTGTCCGTCATGGCAGATGTCCTTTCGAGCGCGAACAGGTGCGGGAGGCGGTGCGTTCGCCCTGCGGGTCGGGACGTGGTCGAGGCGTGCGGGGATCGAGGGGCGGGCTCAGCGGTCGGGTCGCGGTGCGAGCACGGTGGTAAAGACGACCGCCTTGAATCGCTCCAGGGGTTCCGGGTCGCGTTCGACCTTCATCCGCAGGATGGCGCCGTGCCACGACGCCAGCAGGAAGTCGGCGAGGTCGAGGACCGGCACGGTGGGTCGGACGTCGCCGGCCGCGACGGCGTCCTCGAGGCAGCGGGCGAAGGGTTCGCGCCAGCGCGCGAAGTATTCCGCGATGCGGTTGCGCAGGAGTTCGCTGTGTTCGGTGGAATCCAGGCTGGTGTTGCCGATCAGGCACCCGTCGCGCCAGCCGCGGTTTTCCAGGCGGGCGGTGACCGCGTCGAAGTAGGCCCGCAGGCGTTCCAGGGGCGGCCGGGTCTCGTCCTCCAGCGTCGTCGCGACGATGGTCAGCACGTCGCCGAAGTAGCCGTCGAGCACCTCCAGGCCGAATGCCTCCTTGGAGGCGAAGTGATTGGAGAACGAACCCAACGGAACCCCGGCGCCGGTGGTGATGTCGCGCACGCTCGCCCCTGTCAGGCCCAGTCGTCGCACCGTCTCGGTACCGCCGGCCAGAAGTTGCGTCTTCTTGGATGGTCTTGCCATGATATCAATATGGACGACCGTATTGGAATTGTCAACGGCACCCGCCCGCGGTCCCGCGCGATCGGCTCGCGCGTCGCGCGATTCTCGTGCGACTCGAGCATGATGCCGCCGACATGCTCCGGCGGGCGGTCGGTGATACGCCGGTCCGGTCCGAAACCGTCGTCCCCCGCGGTGCGGGACCCGCGCGAGCGGAGTCGGGATCCTTGGCGCCCCGGGGAGCCGGACGGGCGGGCGTGTTCCCGGGTACCGGGGTGACGCGTCCGGGCCCGGGTGGTGTCTTCGCGCGTTCGCCCCACGCGCGAGCGGGTGACACGCCCCGGTCCGGACCACATGTGTCGATCGTCGCCCGGCGTTGCCGATGGGCCCGACACCGAGCCGATGATCTCCGCGTCCGATCCCCGTGGACGGTCGTCCGCGAGCAGCCCGAGGCTGGGCCCGCCAGGTCTTCCCGCCCCGGGGCGCCGAGGAGGGATGGGGCACCGAGACGAGTCCGCGCCCCACGGGATCCGGGCGTCCGTGCGCCCGCCGCGCGGCCGAAGGGCCCCGACAGTACGTAAGCCCGGCGGACCCGGTGGCCTGTTCGTCGCACCAGGACGACACGGAACGGGCCCGGGCTCCGGAGGCACGCGAGCGCCGCCACGCCGCGTTCGCGAACTCCATCGCGGGCACAGGGCGACGCACCCCGAGGAGGACCGGCGTCCGCGTCGCGTCCCGCGCCTGTTCGGGCCGCAGGAGCGGGACGTCGATACGCGCGCCGGTCTCGGCGTCCGTCCGCCGGCGTGTGGAGGCGGCGCGTCACCCGACCGGATCGAGCGGGTCCTTTCGATGCGGCGACGCGGCCGCGGCGAAGTCGTGGATGTGGTCGGCGTACTGCTTCGCGAGGTCTTCGGCGGTGTGCAGGGTGCCGAACGGGCGGGCGGTGGACACGGTGCCGGCGGGCATGACGCGCGCGGCCCGGACGGCGAGGGTGGACGGATGGCGGGCGTCGCCGCCCGGGATGATCAGCACGGGGGTTCGGATGGCGCCGAGTTCGTCGACGTGGCGGAAGGCACGATCGCGTCCGATGGCGGCGGCCGCGGCGATGCTGCGGGCGTCGGCGCGGGGCATGCCGTCCCGTACCAGGGCACGGATGAGTGGGGGGAACACGGGGAGCAGGGGTGCCCATGCCGCCTCGACGCCGGATGTTCGCGCACGGTGCGCGAACGCGTCGAGCATCGCCCTCTCTTCGGCCTTGGCGGTGTCGTCCTCGATGTCCTCGAGCGAGATCGCCACCACGGCGATCACGCGCTCGGGGCGTGCCAGGGCCGCACGCAGGCTCACGGTCGCGCCGAGGCCGGTGCCGACCAGAACCGCCGCTTGGACGTCCCGGTCGTCGAGCAGGCGGAACACGTCGTCGGTGTACCGGTCCCAGGTGTGCGCGTCCGGGTCCCGGCAGATGGAACGGCCGTAGCCGCGGATGTCCGGCAGCAGCACCCGGTGGCGGTCGGCGAGTCGCTCGGCCAGCGGCAGGAGGCTGTGGTGATCGGGTCCGCCGCCGTGCAGGCCCACGAGGGCGGGGCCGGCGCCGAGGGCCACGGAGTACAGACGGCCGCCGTCGTGTCCGTGGTAGGTGAACTCCTCCATGGGTGACGCCCTTCCTATTAGTGACACCGTGTCATTATTATCGCCGAGTGGCGTTTCCGGGAAGTGGAGACCCTGCCGGGAAGAGGAGTCCGTATCGTGTCCGAATCCGGTCGTGAACGGCCCGCGAACGGTGTGCGGCGCAGCGCGGGCCGTCCTGCGAGGGTCGACCGTGAGGCGATCGTGCGCGCCGCGGTGGCCGTCGGGTTCGACCGACTCGCCATGACGACGGTGGCGGACCGACTCGGGGTCCGACACTCCACGCTCTACCGCTACTTCCCGACCCGCGACGCCCTGGCGGCGGCCGCGATGGACCACGTCGTCGAGCACGCCGCGTGGCCGAAACGGCGCGACGGCGACTGGCGGAGCCACCTCGAGGCGTACGCACACTGCCACTTCGCACTCTTGACCGACCACCGCGGACTGGCAGGGGAGATCGCGTCGCTCAGTGTGGACTCGCCCGCGTATCGGGCCAGGGTCCACCGCACCGTCGAGGCGCTCACCGCACGAGGGTTCGCCGCCGAGGACGCGATCCTCGCGGCCGATCTGGTCGCCGAACAGGCGCTGTTCTTCTTCCTGGCCGGACAAGGCTCCGGGACGGATGCCGCGCCCGGCCCCGAGCAGGCGGCCGAACGCCGGCGCGCGCTGCTCGCCGTCGCTCCCCCCGGCGCCGACCCGGTCGTCCACGCCGCGATGACCCGCATCGTCACCGGACCCCCGGAGAACTGGTTCGCCCGTAAACTGACAACGCTGCTGGACGGCATCGCCCGCCTTGCTCCGGACTGACCACGTTCCCCCGCCTTGCGGTCGACCACGGCCACCGGCCGGCACGTGCCCGGCCGTGACCACCTCGCTCGACGCGCTCGACGATCCTGGCCCCGGCGTCCCGCGTCCGGAGTCGCTCGTTACATCCCGTGTGCCTTGCGTGGCCGCGGCGGGCGCGGTGGACCGGGCACGGAAAAGGGTGTTCGGGCGGTGATCGCCGCCGCGGGGTCTTCGCCGGGTGCCGGACCTTCTCGTCATCGAGTCCGGTGGTCGCGCGCGGGACGTCGGACAGTGACGTCCAGGAGCACTCCGACAGACGGCGCGTCGAACTCGGGTTCCGCGCACCTCCTACGGACGCCGTGCGCGCACGACGGCGGCGACACCGAAACCGTGATCCGATACATTCCGGCACGCGGACCGCGGGCGACGGGAGCGATGTGGAACGTGCGGCGACGGCCCTCCGACGACTCGCGGTGCGCCGCGTGCCGAATCCGCGCGTCGGGGGCGTGTCGCCTCGCCGGGCCGACGCGGCGATCACCGGCGCGGTCCTGCTCGGCGCGGTCCTGCCGATCGTCGTCACACCGCCGATCGTGTGGTGGACCCTGTTCGCCGCCGTCGCGACCGCGCTGCCGCTGCTGTGGCGCCGCCGCGCGCCGATCGGCACCTGCGTCGTCGTGGGCGCGGCCACCACCGTCCTCGCGCTCGACCGGCAGCTCCCGCCACTCCCGTACGGGGCGCTGGTGTGCGCCTACACCATCGCGGCCTCCGCACCGTCCCCCCGCCGCACCGCGACCCTCGTGGCCGGCACCGCGGCCGTCGCGCTGTCCCTCGTCGCGGCCCACGAGGAAACGCCCTACTACGCGTACACAGGTATGGAATTCGCCACCGCCCTCGCGCTGGGAAACGGCACTCGCGCACGCCGCGCCCGGATCGAGGCGCTGGACGAACGGGCCCGACGCCTCGACGAGGAACGCTTCGCCGCCGCCGCGCGCGAGCGCACCCGGATCGCGCGGGACATGCACGACGTGCTCACCCACTCCGTGGGCCTGATGCTCGTCCAGGCCGACGCCGGACCCGGCGTGGTCCGCAGCGACCCCGAACGCGCGGAGGCCATCTTCGCCGCCATCTCCCGAACCGGACGCGAGGCCGTCGGGCAACTCCGGCAGATCCTCGGCGTGCTGCGCGTCGACGAGCAGATCACGACCCGGGGCGCCCAGCCCGGGATCGACGCCGTCGCCGACCTGGTCGAGCGCGTCCGCAGAGCGGGACTCGACGCCACGTTCGAACAACACGGCGACCCCGTCCCGGTGCCGAGCGACGTCGGCCTCGCCGCCTACCGAATCGTCCAGGAGTCGATCACCAACACCCTCAAGCACGCGCGCGCGCATCGCCTGCGAGTCGACCTGCGCTGGTCGCAGTCGGCCGTGCGGGTCACCGTGAGCGACGACGGACGCGGCGCCGACGGCGGCGATACCGGATCCCCCGGCTACGGCATCATCGGCATGCGCGAGCGCGTCGCGGCCTGCGGCGGTCGACTGCGCGTGGGAAGGAACCCGGACGGAAACGGGTTCACGGTGGACGCGACGCTCCCCACCGGAGCGGAGCGCCCGCAACGGGGAGAACGAGCATGAACGAGACCAGGGCAACGGCCCGGGCGGGATCGACGGGCGGCGCCGTCGTGCGGGTGGTGGTCGCCGACGACCAGGAACTGTTTCGCGGCGGCTTCTCGCTGATCCTCGGCGCCGAACCGGACATCGAGGTCGTGGGGGAGGCCGCCGACGGCGCGGAGGCGGTGCGCGTGACCGAGGCCCTGCGCCCCGACGTGGTGCTGATGGACATCCGGATGCCCGCCCTCGACGGGGTCGAGGCGACATCGAGGATCCGCGCCACGACCTCGGCGAAGGTCCTCGTGCTGACCATGTTCGACGACGACGAGTACGTGCACGACGCGCTCAAGGCCGGCGCGAGCGGCTTCCTGCTCAAGGACATGGACCGCCACGACCTGATCCGCGCCGTGCGGGTGGTCGCCGCGGGGCAATCGCTGCTCGCGCCGACCGTGACCCGCAGGCTGATCGACACGCTGGCCGGCTCCGGCCGCCCCGTGCCCCGCCTCGCCGCCCGCCTCGGCGAACTCACGGCACGCGAGATCGACACCCTGCGCCTGCTCGCCGCGGGCCTGACCAACGCGGAGATCGCCGAGGTCCTGGTCGTGAGCGAACACACCGTCAAGACCCACGTGAGCAGCGTGCTGACCAAGCTCGGGTTGCGCGACCGCGCGCAGGCCGTCGTCTTCGGCTACGAATCGGGACTCGTGGTACCCGGCGACGGCTGAGACCCGGGCGGCCCCGCCTCCCTCCGGCCGGCGAGTCCGGGTTCACCCGCGGCGGCGATCCGCCGGACCCCCGCGGGCGACAGCATCGGAGAGTCGTCCGCTCCCGCCGCGACAGTCGGCGGAGGCGGAGGACCCCGCCGCTCGTGAGGAGTCCCGAACCCATGTCTGCCCTCGACAGCACCACAACCCCGCCCACCGTCGGCCCCGACACGCCGTCCCCGCTGCTCTCGCGAGGGCGCCGGATCCTGCTCGCCGCGACGACTGCGCTGCTCTCGGCGGCGCTGTTCCGCTTCGGTACCGGCTTGGAACCGCTGCCGTGGCTCACCTGGCTCGCGCCGCTGCCCGTCCTCCTGCTCGCCCCGCGTATCGGCGCCCGATGGTGCGCCACCGTCGCGTTCGCCGCGTGGCTGGGCGGCGAGACCGGCGTGTGGACGTACTACCGCGACGAGGACAAGCTGATGATGCCGCTGCCCGCGGCACTGGGGATCCTCGTGGGCACCGCCGCCATCTTCGCACTCGTGGTGCTGCTCGTCCGCCGCCTGCTGCTGCGCCGCCGCTTCGCGCTCGCCGCATCGGCCCTGCCCGCGGCCTGGGCGGCACTGGAGTGGGTCGTCTCGGCCGCCACACCCAACGGCGCCTTCTGGAGCCTTGCGTACACCCAGGCCGATGTGCTCCCCGTGTTGCAGACCGCGTCGGCCACCGGCCCCTGGGGCATCACCTTTCTGGTCCTGGGCGTGCCGGCGGTCGTCGCCACGTGCCTGGCGCCCGCGATCACGGTGCGATCCCGCTGGATCGTGGGTGCCGTCGCCGGTGTCGTGCTGGCCGGCGCGCTGGGGTACGGCGTCGTCCGGTTGAACACGACCGGTGGGTCGAGCGATCGCGTGAAGGTGGGCCTGGTGTCCACGTCCCGAGACGCCGAGGCGATATCCGTCGCCACCACCCGGGGGCGTGCGCTGTTGACCGACTACCTGGCGCAGATCGGCCGCCTGGCCGACCGGGGCGCGCGTGTGGTCCTGCTCTCCGAGAACGCCTTCGAGGCGGACGAGCGCACGCTGCCCGAACTCTCCGGCCCGCTTGCCGCGCTGGCCGTGGAGCGGCGCGTCGACATCGTCGTGGGCGTGCGGCTGACGACCGGTGGCGCACTGTACAACACCGCGCTCGACTTCCCTGCCGGTGGGGGTGCGCCGGTGAGCTACCGCAAACACCACATGGTCCCCGGACAGGAGGACGAGTTCACCGCCGGCGAGGGCGTCGCCTTCATGGCCGGGACGGACACGCGTGTGGGTCTGACCATCTGCAAGGACATGGACTTCCCCGGCCTCATGCGCGAGTACGGCGACCACGGGACCCGACTGCTGCTCGCCCCGGCATGGGACTTCGGCACCGACGGATGGCTTCACAGCCGCATGGCCCTCACCCGGGGCGTGGAGAACGGCTTCGCCGTCGCCCGCACGGCGCGTCGGGGCGCGCTCGTGGTCAGCGACCTCGCCGGCCGCGTGATCGCCGACAGCACCACCGGCGGCCGGGCCCCTTTCACCACCGCGCTGGCAGACGTCGAACTGTCCGGCTCCAGGACCCTCTACACCCGACTCGGCGACTGGTTCGCGTGGGTGGCGATAGCGGTGTTCGCCGCCACTGTGATCGGCGCGTTCACCGGCAACGGTCGGTCGACGCGCCGCCACTGACCCGAACGCCGGGCCCGCGCTGCCCCCTGGCCGGACCCGGTGTTCGAATCTCCGCACTCCCGCTCGGCCGAAGCCGTCCCGCCGTCCGTGTTCGCTCAGCCGCGCGGAGCCTGGGCGGTCGACGCGGGATCCACCCTGATCTCCGCGTCGGTGAAGCGGTCGGTGCCCCACGCCTTCGCGGCAAGGGCCGGGTTCGGTCGTGGTGACAGGGCGAGGCCGGGTTCGCCGACCGCGCGTGGTTCAGCAAGGTGCGGCCGCGCGGCCCGGCGGGGGTCGGCTCGACCGCCGTGACGACACTCGACCCGTGCCGCACCTCGGCGGGTGTCCCGGCGGCCTCCTTCGGATCGCGGTCGGTGAGCGTCAGGTCGAACCAGCCCATGTCCTCGTCGCAGCCGTGGATCGGGATCGAACCGAAGCTTTGCGTCGCGCCGAACGGGGCGTCCGGCGGAACGCCACCGGTTCCGGCGCGGCGCACGTCGGGTGGGGGGAGTTGATCCCGCGCGGCGTCGGGAGCGGTGCGGCCGGATCGAACAGCGTGATCCACAGGTCAAAGGGGGTGTCCTGCGTGCTGTGGGCGGAACGGGCGAGGAAGGCGCGCCACAACACGGCTCGGGCGCTCGTGGGTTCGGCCCGCAGGTGCCGCAGGCGAGCACGTCGACCGGCCGGCCCTTCGAGTCCGGCAGGGTCGGCCGCGCCCGACACGGCGCCACCACGTCGTCCCGGCTCAGTTCGCCGGTGAGCACCCGATTTCCGAACCCGATGGCCCGAAAGCTCTCCGGGGTGACGTCGGGCGGTCCCAGGCCGTCGGTGCCGGCGACCGATCATGTCGACGCCCAGACGTGTGCGCGGCGAGCGTGTCGTCCCGACGTCGTCGACGACCGCCGGGCGGTCGGTGAGCGAGGCAACCGGATTGGTCCGCCCTGCGTGAACAAGACGTCGGTGATGTGCGAGACGACCTGGAGATTCGCGGAGGAGGCCGCCCCGGTGGAATCGTTCGCGGGGGCGTTCCGCCACGGCATGGCCTGATGGCGCACCGCAGCGGTGCGCAGCCCACTGATCGAAGCTGTGGACGACCGGAACGAGGCCGCGACCGTCGTCGGCGACGGCCAAGCACTCGACCGGTTCCACCGGTTGTCCGGCCCCGACCCATGGTGGCGGCGACACCCCCGCGTCGTCACCGAAGCTCGGCGTTCGTTTCGCCGATCCGGCGCTATCGGCACCGGCCCCGACGCAGTAGGACCCTCAGCCTCGCGGGCCTTTCAGCCGTCGGCGTCGGTGCGGGCGCCGCTCAGGATCGCGTCGAGCAGGCCCGGGTAGCGGGCGTCGAGGTCGGCGCGGCGCAGCGAGAGCAGGTTCTCCCGACCGGAGGGCTCCTGAGTGATCACGCCGCTGTCCCGCAACACACGCCAGTGGTGCGTCATGGTCGACTTCGCGGTCACGCCCAGCACAGCGAGCACGCTGCCGCAGTTGTGTTCCCCGCCCGCGTCGAGCACCCGAACCGCGCCGAGCCGCAGCGGGTTGCCGAGCGCCGACAGGACGCTCTCGATCCGGATCTGATCGCGGTTGGGGTGACGGTAACTCATACTCCCACTGTACCGCGACATTCGGACAATCTATTCGAACAGGCGGGATGACCTGCGCTGTTGTGGTCACGGGTGAGCCCGTGGCGGCGGTTCCCGGGGGGACGGGCTTGCCCTATGGTCCGACTGTACGCAATCATTCGTACGCTTGGTTGCGGTTGGGTGACTCGCCCGCCGAGTGCCGGAACCATCCCGTGACCCGACCCACGCGATTCACGAAGGGGCGTATTGGCATGTCCACTTTCTCCACGCCGACACCGCCGAGGGCGGCCGCCGGCCGGCGACGCCTCGGCTGGACGCTGGCGTTGTTGGCCCTCGCACAGTTGATCTACGCCCTCGACCTCAACATCGTGTTCGTCGCGTTGCCCGAGATCGGCGATGATCTCGGCTTCCCCGGCCAGACCCAGCAGTTGGTGGTCAGCGCGTACGTCGTCTTCGCCGGTGGCTTCCTGCTGGTCGGCGGGCGCGCCGCGGACCTGCTCGGCCGACGCCGAACCTTCGTGGCGGCCCTGCTCGTCTACGCGCTGTCCTCGCTGGCGGGCGGCCTCGCGCCCGACTCCGGCACGATCATCGTGGCGCGCGCGATTCAGGGCATCGGCGGCGCGCTGCTGCTGCCGGCCACCCTGTCCCTGATCAACACCCTGTTCGAGGAGGGCCCGAAGCGCAATCGAGCCCTGGCGGTCTGGGGCGGCGCGGGCGCGAGCGGGCTGACCATCGGCGCCCTTCTCGGCGGCGTGCTGACCGAGCACTTCGGCTGGCCCGCGGTGTTCTTCGTCAACGTCCCCCTCGCCGCACTGGCCGCGCTCGCGGCGCTGTTCGTCATTCCCCGCGATCCGGCCCGGGGCGTCCGCCGTCGGTTCGACCTGCCCGGCGCGCTCGGCGTCACCGGCGGCTCCACCCTCCTGGTCGCCGCCCTGGTCGAGGGGCCCGAACTGGGCTGGGGCGACCCGTTGGTGATCGGCGCGTTCGTCCTGGCCGTGCTGCTGCTCGCGGTGTTCGCCGCCGTCGAGGCGCGCACGCGGGACCCGCTGATGCCGTTCCGGTTGTTCCGCAATCGCAGCCTCACCGTCGGGATGGGCATCACGTTCATCTACATGGCCACTTTCGGTGTACTGCCGTACTTCCTCACCGTGTTGTTGCAAAGCGTGCACGGCTACAGCGCGCTGGAGACCGGGCTCGCCTTCCTGATCCCCTCGGTCGCCATCGCCGCCGGCACCCAACTCGGCGAGCGCCTGGCCACCCGGTTCGGCAATCGCCGCACGCTGATCATCGGCTTCGTGATCGGCGTGATCGGTACCGCCGCACTGGCCGTCGGCTTCGACGAGGGCGCCGGCTACGGCCTGCTCGTACCCGGACTCGTGGTCTCCGGCATCGGGCAGGGCATCGTCTGGACCGCCATGTGGATCGCGGCGGCCACCGGGACCGCACCCGCCGAGCAGGGCGTCGCCAACGGGATCGCCTCCACCACCCTCAACCTCGGCAACGCGATCGGCCTCGCAGCGTTCACCGCGATCGCCGACATCGGCACCGACGGAAAGAACGGCGCCGCACTGCGAATCGCCACCGCCGACGGCGAGTTCGTGGTCGTCCTGCTCACCGCCGCGGGCATGGCCATCGGCCTCCTGGCCACCCTGGCGCTACGCCGCCACTCCATCACCACGACCCCCATCGCAGCCCGTCCGGCGCTTGAGGACGAAACCGGAAAGTTCCCGAGTGTCCGCTGACCGATATTCGACACGGCGCCTGCTCTCCGCCCCGCCAGGACGGGGGTGGGGTGTCCGCCTCGGCGAGGACGCGCTTGACGCGCGCCGGTTCGCGATCGATGGACGCCGGAATCGGGCGGCTTCGCCACCGCGCACGGCGTCCGCCGCAGCCTGCACTTCGCCCTCACACAGTGGTGGCCCATGCTCCACGACCTCGACGAAAACGCCCGCGCCGCCTACGCCCGCGTCGCCGTCGAATTCCGCGCGGCCGCCCGAACGAACGAACTGCGCGCCCAGGACCGGCATCTGCTCGTGGTCCGAATCTCCCGCATGCTCCGCGTGGGCCCCGACGGTCCCGAACCGCCCCGCCCCTCGGACGTCTGGCACGCAACGGACGAGTACCCGCCCGCCGGGATGGTCGCATCGCGGTACGAGGACCGAAAGCGTCGGTGACGTCGAACCGGTTTCGCACAATGGCCCGCATGTTTCCCGATGACACCTGTCTGTCGAAACTCGGACGACTGACGTACTCCCTGGCCCTGATGGAGAGCACGGCCCTCGCACACCTGGCACAACTTCCGGGCCTGCCCCCGGCGTTGACCCCCTGAGCTTGCTCCGCTTTGACGGACCCGGCGAGTCTGGCGAAGGTCACCGACCCCGCCACCCGCGCGTACCTGGACACGGCCGGCGAGGAACTCGCCGCCGCCGCGCGAGCCGGACACGCCATCACCCACGCCCGCGCCGCCCATCACGACGAACCACCCCGCCTGCACCGCGACCCCGACCACCCCCCGCGCAGACACCGACATCACCACCACCTGGCTCGACCACACCCAGGCCGGACTCGACGACGCATTGCGCCGCCTCGGCGCCGCGCGACGAACCGCGGCCTGAACGCGGGCGCTCCGCCGCGACGGCCAAGGGCTCGTGGAGAACCCTCTCGGAGCACGCGGCGCGCATCCGGGGGCCGTGGACGGTCGCGGACGAGGTGTTCGGTGGATGTTTTCTCCGGCGGACGGTCGGTTCTGATGGCGATCTTTGAAAGTGGCTGTGGCGGAAATTTCGTGACGGCAACGAAGGCGGCTGCCCAGTGGTGCGCTGCAGCCGGTGCTTGCTGATCGGCCGGGGGAGGAACACGTCGTCAGGGTCCGCGCTTGAACAGGCTTGGCGGCGGGTGCGATCAAGCCCAGTCGATCAGTGGTCAGCGCGCTGCCGGGCTGGGAAACCCAAGCCATGACGAATGCGTTCTGTGCGAGCGCCCGAGGTTACGGGGGTGCCGGTGCTGGGTTTCGAAGCGGAGGTGCGCCTGCTCGATCTCGGGGCGGTCGGCCCGAAGGAGGATCCCGCCTGGGGCGTCTGGAGGCGCTGCTGGGCGTCGCCTTCCCTGCCGACCGAGGTGGCCGCCGGATTCCCAGGTGTGCCGTCGATCGAGAAGCTTCCGTAGCCGAGGACCGGCGCTGTTGGTGACCGGCGAACCTCACGGCGCCTGGGCGAGGACGAGGGTCCGCAGCAGTTCGAACGAGCCCGACGCCTCCGGGACCCGCCGCGGCCGGTGCACGCCTTCGCTGCCGGGGCGGTCGGGTCGTCGAACACGTCCCGCGACCGTGGGGCCTCGTTGCCGCGGGATCCGCGGGCGAAGCCCGGCCCGACCGCCCGCAGCCATGTCCGTCGCGGTTGCTACCGGGCATGGGTGACGGTGGTGGCGGTGTCGTCGCGGCGGGCGAGGATGCGGTCGAGGGCGGCGCGTTCGGCGGTGTCCACGTCCAGGCCCCACCTGGTTTTCACGACGACCCGGTCGGTGAGGTAGCGGCGGGTGGCGGATGCGGCGGGTGGCATCCATTCGGCGGGGTCGCGGTCGGCCTTGCTCTGGTTGACGCTGTCGTGGACGGCCGCCAGGGACCGCTCGTCGTCGAGGTCGTTGGCGTACCGCTCGCGGGTCTTCGCGTCCCAGCCGGCCGCGTCGACTGGCGGGGGGAGTCATTCCGAGCACCCGATTTCGGAGGGCTTCAGCGTCGGCGAGCCGTAGGGTTGGCGCGCCAAGACAGCCTGGTAGCAGGGGAGAAGCGTGCGGTCCGAGGAACATGCCGGGTGGGAGCCGGACTTCCCGGTCCGGTATCTCCTGGTGCGGGAGGACATCCACGGTGAGGAGGGGGACGTGCTGTGGGGGCGGTGTGCAGAGGTCGAGGGCCTGTTCATGGATCCGCCTCCGCTGCCGCGAGAGGTCCTGACGCTGCGCGGCTGCCCGCGCGAGAGCCTGCTGGTCCAGGCCGTGGCGGTCCGCACCGAACCGGTGCGGCTGCTGGGGGACGGAATGCTCTCGATCGAGCCTGTGGATCCCTCCAACGACGGGCCGGCCCGCTTCTGGGACCTGGAGGACACGGCTGTCCTGGCCCAGTGGCCCACCCCGGGCGATCCCCGACGCGTGGACATCGTCGTGGGCACCGGCGTCAGGCGGGACGACTACTGGGGCAGCCAACGGCTGCCTTCGAGTCCGCGGTTCGACCTGTGGTTCCCCTCGATCCAGGGGGACAGCCCATCGGACAGTTGCCGTTCCATTGACGGCCTGATCACCCCGCGCCCGCAGCGACCCACCCAGCCCGTGCACCTGATCGGCTGCGAACCCGCCGCACCGCTTCTCGCCCTGCTGCGCCGTCCCCTTCCGCAGAAGGGCGACCCGATCACGCTCCGGCCTCTCGACCGCCATGGCCGGACGATGACCGGGTACCGCCTCGACCTGCACATCGTCGAGGTACGCCCATCCGTCCTCGGAGGAACCCTGATCGACGTCACCATCACCGACCCCGGTGACGACCGCCCCACCCTGGCCGCCCGCCCAGTGTGGGAGACCTGGTCCGACGGCGTTCCCACCCTGCCCAACCAGTGGGCACAGTTCGACGCCAAGGGCCGGTCCGAGTGGCTGCGCCTCACCCGCATTGGCCCGTACTGGCCAGAGGGCCTCTCCGGCGGGACATACCAGCTGGACGGACAGCACGTCACGGACCGGACCGGCCTGCTCCTGGCACTCGGCGAAGCCCTGCTCGGCCCCGGCGCCAACTACGGGACATGCCTGGACTCGGTGGCCGACTACCTGGGCGGCGGGCCCTCCGTCGTCTCCCCGTTCACCCTCGTCTGGCACCACGCCGACATCGCCCGCCACGCCCTCGCCGGACACATCCTGCACCACCTCGGTGGCGTGTCGTACTTCGAGGAGACCGTGAACCTCCTGCGCGAGCGCGGCGTCACCGTCGTGCTCCAGTGAGGGAGGCGTTGGACGAGGGCGGCAGCCCGAGCGGGGCGGTTTGGGACGCCGTGGGCGGCGAGGCGGCGGCCGAGTCCTCCTCCGCTGAGGTGACATCCGGGCTCGGTGACAATCCGCCCGATGGACGCATCACAGTCTCGGGCGCTGCGGGCGGCGCTGCCGACGACACCCCGCAAGACGCGGTCCGGAGTCACGAGCCCACCCGTCGGCCGGCGGCTCGATCATCCCGCAACGCCCGCCTGTTCGTCGGCGTCCAACTGCTCCCCCTGGTGTCGCGGGCCTGCAGCTCGGCGATCTCGTCCATCGTCCTCGCGGAGGTCGTCGAGGTTCGACACCGAAGCGTCGAACGTGGTTCCCGTCCCCCCGCGAGGAGGTGCCTCGTGCCGTTCCAGGGAGGCCGGCGCCGCACGCTCGCGCGCGGTCGACCAGGCCTGCCAGGCGGCTTGAACCGTGGTCGAACACCCGGATCGAATCCTCGATTTCGACGTCACCCGCGCCGCGGATTCCCTGCTGCATGCGTTGGATCAGCTCCTCCTGCTGCGCGGCGCTCGCCCGAATCGCCGCAGTGGGGCCGCGCCGTCGTGCAGGTAGTCGAGGGATCGCCACCAGGTTGTCGCCCGACGGGATGCGTCCGGGCCGAACCATGGACTTGCGCGGTGACGTCGGCCGCCGTGAGTGGTGGGGGGTTTCAATCCGGAGCGTGCTCTCGTCATTCATCCGCGGGAACCGCCATGTCGGTGTTCGAACGGATGTCGCCCCCCGTGGGTGATGGCCCGGACGCCCCGGATTCGAACCGTCTGCCGCCGTCGTACGCCCACCCACGGCCGCGGGCCACGAGCCCTGGCCGTCGAGCCGCGCGAGCCGTCGCCCGACGCTCTCGTCCTCATCGGCCGAGAGATCCTCACGCTCGGCGTCTTCGGCGAACTGCCATATTACGATTGCCCGTTGCGCGTTCAGCCCCGTCGCCACTCGTGCTTCGCCATCGGCCCCAACGAGGCGTCTCCGGCCATTGGTGCCCATTCGCGCGCCACGAACACCGGCCGGGTCAGCAGGATGTCGCCAGTTCGTTGGACCCTCATCACGATGCCGAACTGCTCCAGAGCGAGGCCGTCCGGCGAGTAGCGGAAGTCCACGATGCCGTGCGACGTCGCGCGGGTCCTGAGTTGCTCCTCCACCGCGGAGGGCACGCCTCCGACCAGATCGATGCCGTCCCAGGTGACCTCCGGGCCGCGACGCGCGCTGACCGCGACGCCGCACAGCCTCCCGGTGCCTCCGTGATAGGCGGTCACCTGGGTCTCCGGCCACAGGTCCCCCTGCCGGTTGGCCGCGCCGACGCTCCACGGGTACCGCTCCCCGCCGATCGATCGGTTCACCTGCGTTGTCTCGCCTTGGGTTCCAACCTTCTTCGGGCTTGATCCGTCGTGCGCGGGACGTCACTGCTGGTGGACGCTGTCGGCTGTCGTGCCCAGAGGGTTCTGCGGCGGTTCCGGAACGCCCGTGGTACGCCGATGACTTCCACCGGTGTCGCGGGACTCGACGGCGGTCAGGGGATCGGTTCGGTGCTCTGGGGGCGTAGTCGCCGGCCGGCGGGGGTGAAGGTGAAGGATTCTCGAAAGGGGGCGTCGTCGCAGCGCACCGCGAGCAGGAGGGGTTCCGTGAGGTCGGGTGGCCACGATGACGCAGCCCCCGGAGCGCTGCCGTTCCACAGATGGAAGACCACCGGTGGCTCCCCGGGGTCTGCGCTCACGTAGCCGAGTGCCTTGCCATACAGCGGGTTGGTTCCGCCGAACAGTACCGACGGGATGCCGAACTCGGTGACGACGTCCGCCCACACGCGATCTCGGGACGCCCAGCGGCGCACGGTGCCGCGCAGCACGTCGTACTCGTCCGTCGTGAGGACGCGGTCGGGGACGAGCCAGCCACGACGGTGCGCGAACTCCGCGTAGATCGCGGCCACGGAGTACGAACGGCAGTTCCCCGGAAGGAGGTCGCCGAAGGCCCCCGCGATTCCCCGCGAGGTCCAGGCCCCGCGTTCCTCCCAATGGCGCTGCTGCCCGGTCCACGCGTCGGGCCGGCCCTCCGCGAACAACAAGTGGTCCACCAGAAGCCGCAACGCCACTTCGTCCCCGTACATACCAGGACGGCGAAGGGCCAGGTTCACCTGGCCCTTCAAATAGGCGCGTATCTCATCGCCGCTCGCGAGCGCGCTGGTGGCCTGCACCCCACGATTCTCACCTATGTCATCAGCCCGCGCGCCCCTCGAGAGCGCACGGTTAAAGCTCAAGCCCATCGGCTGAACAGCCGAGGCCGGCTCGCCACCGGCGGGGCGAGTCGGCCTCCGACGAGCCGGGTCAGCGGCGAGCACCGCCCCGTAGGGCGCGCACCAGGTCGGCGAGCGCGCGGATGATCGCCGGCCGCTCCACCGCCCGGGTGCCGCGCAGGCACAGGGCCATGGAGGCGACCAGGGCCACCACCAGGATGAACAACAGGAACAGCACGAGCCACGGGGACGCGGAAGCAATCTCCCCGAGAACGGACGACATCACGTGTTTTCTCGACGGTGTACGGAGTCACCTGTGCGAGGAGGCCGGCACGGAAGCAGGACCCCAACGACGACAGGTGACCTGTCAAGGCGCAGGGCCCGAGGCTGCGCCACACCATCGCGGTGTGTTCGTTGTGATCTGCGAGAGATCAGGTAACGCTTGCCGAGTAGGGGAGCGTTGCGCTCTCCGACTGTGCAAGGGGCCGTCCGCCCCATTGCGGGGAGGACCCAGATGAAGCCGTTGCGGCTTCCCGAACTCGACCCGGCCGTTGCGGACGGGCGTCCTGGGCTGACTGCTCCAGGTAGCACCCTCGGATGCCTGACCGCCGGGATGGGCAGGCGGTCGCACTGGTGGCGGCGGTCGTGACGGTCCTGGTCGAAGGCCGGGTACATCCACACCTCGGCGGCCAGGGGCACAGTGGCGACGGGGGCGGGCGACTGCCATGCCTCGCCCGTCTGCGGGTGGCCCGAGCGGCCGAAGGTCTCGGTGAGCAGACCGTCGGGCACGGTCACGGGATCGCTCTCGGATGCCGCCACCGCGTGGGCCAGGGCCACTGCGACCGCCGCCTCCCATCGGGGGTTCCACCACCCCTGCGGCTCGATCGGTTCGGTGGCCGAGCGCTCGTTCGCCAACGTGGCCCAGTCGAGCGGCGGGGGTTCGCGGTCGTCGCCGGCAAGGAGGCGTACGGCCTGCGGGGCGAACCGCACCCGGCGGCGACGTCACCGACGCCCGCCAAGCCCCCGGCCGCCACATCCTCTACGACGCGAACGCCAAGGTATCGCGCCTGCCGGGGGCACAACCGCGCTGGGCCCGCGTCGAACGCACGCTGGTGGAGGTCGCCGTCCTCGCCGTTCCACCCGACGGCACCCCCGCGGACGTCCTGTTCTCCCAGGGCACCCTGCGCGCGGCCACCGGGATCCCGGACGTATAGCCACCGCTGCGCACCCGGACACCACCGGCGCACCCCGCGGGCCGAACAACGCACGCCACACCCCGAAATGATGTTGCGCGGCCTCGCTACGTTGACCGGGTGCCGATGCCACCGATGCCCGTCAAGAAGTCGACGATCACCGCCGCCGACACACCCGCCGACTGCAAGGCCAGGGCCTGCGCCACGCCGACGAACAGTGGGCGCTGGTGTCCGTCGGGGCCGATCGCCGGAGCGGTCGCCGGTCGCGAACTCGAGGAGATCGCGACATCGGGTCGCGAGGACCAACTGGCCCCGGTACACACTCTCGTGCACGAGCACACGAGGGTCACCTGGCTCAACGCACGCGACCACCTCGTGGCGTTGCGCCACGTACTCAACGGGAGTCGCTCGAGTTCCTGCGCCCACTGATCGCCCTGCGGCGCATCCTCCCAAGCCCCGGCTACGAGCGCGGACGCCCCTGCCATCTCCGGTTGAGGATGCCCCCCGATGTCGACGCTGTTGGCCGGCTCGCTGATGGTCGATGCCGGTCGGTGGTGTCGCCGGACGACGGTCGCCCGGTCGATGTCTGTGTCGAATCGCCGGAGCGCGGTCCCGGTACCTGTTCGTCGCCCGTGTCGCCTCTTCCCGAGACTTGGTCATGCCTGTGGTCCGACGATGGGTGCGTGACGGGTTGGCGGAAGGCGTGTCTGGTGGTTGTGGCGGTCGTCGTGTGGCGGCTGCGGTGGGGTTGGTCGTGTTGCCGTTGGTCGCCGATCTCGACATGGCGGCCGCCGTGGGCAGTGTGATGGGGGCGGTCGCGGGTGTCGTGTCGACGTGGGCGTCGGTGACGGCGTGGCTGCGCTCCGGGTCACCGACGGTGTTCGCGGACAGTGGGTCGAACGCGGCGGGCGGGGACATGCGCAATCCCTCGGCGCGTGACACCGGCTCGGGGTCGGGTTCGCCCAGGGTTCCGGGGCGGGGTGTGTCCACGTTGGGCGGGTCGAACGCCGCGGGCGGGGACATGACCGATCCGAGCGCGCACCGCAGCTCGTGACACGGTGGCGCCGCCGCAGGCGGGCCGCCGACGCCGACGCCCCCACCGCGGCGCCGGGCGTCTCGGCGACGGCGGGGTCCAAAGCGGCGGAGCGCGACATGGTCAACCCGGTGGCGATCCGCGCCGAGTTCGCGCTGCCCCCGGAAGCGTACGCGCCGATCCCCGACGACGCCGCCCGTGCGGGGGTGTCGAACATTCGCCGCATCGTGCCGTTCGTGGGCCGCGCCGGCGAACTGGGCGCCCTGAAGGCGGCGTTCGCCGGAGCCGGTGAGGTCGTCGTGCACGCGGTGCACGGGCTGGGCGGGGTCGGCAAGTCCGCGCTCGCCGCCCACTGGGCCGCGACCCGGGACGAGCAGGTGCGGTGGTGGATCACCGCCGAGGATCCGACGAAGGTCGACGCGGGATTGAGCGCGCTCGCGCGGGCCCTGCACCCCGGGCTGGTCGGACTGCCCGCCGAGTTGCAGACCCAGCGTGCCCTCGCGTGGCTCGCCGGACACGACGACTGGCTGCTCGTGCTGGACAACGTCGAGGACCCCGCCCACATCGACCTGCTGCTCGACGGGGTCGGAGGACGGGGCCGGGTCCTGGTCACCACCCGTCGCGCGACCGGCTGGCACCGCCACGCCACCACCATCCGACTGGGCGTTCTGGAATCGGCCGATGCCCTCGACCTGTTCACCCGGATCCTCACCCACCAAGGGCCGCGCGAGGTCGAGGGGGCCGCCGCGGTGTGCGCGGAACCCGGGCACCTGGCGCTGGCGGTGGAACAGGCCGCCGCGTACTGCGCGCAGACCGGCACCGCACCGCGCGCCTACCTCGACATGCTCGACCGATGGCCCGCCGCGATGTTCGCCGCCGCCGCCACGAACGGTGACTCCCGACGCACCGTCGCCCGGATCTGGAACCTGACCCTGGACCGCCTCGCCGACACCCCCTTCGCCGGGGAACTGCTGCGGATCCTGGCCTGGTACGCCCCCCGACCACATCCCCCGCACTCTCCTCGCCCCCTTGGAGCACCCCCGACCTGGCCGCCGCGATCGGCCGACTCGTCGCCTACAGCATGATCACCGACAACCGAGACGGCACCCTGACCGTCCACCGCCTCGTCCAGACCCACGCCCGCACCCCCGACCCCACGCCGTCGACCCGACGACATCGCCCACGCCCGCGACAGCGCCGCCGCACTCCTCGCCATCGCCTTCCCCACCGATGCCAAACACCCCGCGAACCTGCCCACCTGCCGAACCCTCCTCCCGCACGTCGATGCCCTCACCCGCCGGCACGCCCCCGACCACGACACGGCCCACACCGCCCGCGCCCTCGACCGCGCGGCCAGCTACCGACAGTGGCAAGGAGGACTCGCCCCCGCCGTCCTCGGCTTCCAACGCGCCGTGACCGCCCGCGAGCGGGCGTCGGGGCCTGACCACCCCGACACGCTGGACTCCCGCAACAACCTCGCCGGCACGTACGAGTCGGCAGGAGATCTCGGGCGGGCAATCCCCTTGTACGAACGCACCCTCGCCGACGCCGAGCGGGTCCTCAGCCCCGGTCATCCGTTGATTGCCGCGGTGCGAGTCGGCCTGGAACGGGCGCGGTCCACGTAGCACGCCGATGACGGCCACCCGCCGGGTGGTTACAGCGGTCCAAGCTCGAACAGGCCACCCAGGGCGACGTCCCGAGCAATGGGAGGCCGTGGTGACGGTGCGTCTTACGGCTCCACGTCCGCCGGGTCCAGATCGGCTCGAACAGCTGGTAACGGGCACGTATTCGTACTTTGCGGTATTCGGCGACGGGCCGGTGTCAACCTGTCCGGAGTCCGGCGGTCCCACGGGTGCCCGGCGCGAGTTCGACGGCTCCCCCCGAACCGGAAGGCCGTTCGTTCGACGGGTGGGACGGGCCGCGGCGCCGGTGCAGCCGTCGAGGCGGCCGTCCTCTCGAAGCTGCCACGCAGTGGTAAGTGGCTCTCTGTGGCGGATAGGTCAAGTTCTCGGGTCCGCCCGTGCTGCGGGCGCCAGAGTGACCTCGGCAGGAGTCCACCGGCGGCCGAAGTTCGGAACGCTAGCCCGGAGTTGCCGACCTCGATCAGGGCAGGGAAGACAAGCCTTGAGGCGGCGCTGGAGAGGGCCGAGAGCCCCACCGGGAGGACCGGCGGGGCTCGGGAGAGCGGTCCGGGCCGTCTACTCGGGCAGGTCGGGCGTCATGGTGAAGCTGAGGACCATGACCTGTTCGTACCTCGGGGGGAACTTCTGGGTCAGCTTGAGGAGGGTCTTGGCGTCGACGTCGATGTCGTTCTGCTCGATGGTGATCGGGCTGCCCTTGCCGTCCTTGTGGCTGTCGCCGACCTTGACGATCGTCTCCTTGTCGGGGCTGGAGACGGTCAGGGAGGACGTGATGTTGTCGAAGTCGTCGCCGACGTCACCCGCCTCGGTGAGAGTCCTGCTGCGGCCGGCGAACTTGGCGTCCTCGTACAGCGTCACCGTCCATCCCTTCGGGATGGTGACCGAGCTGATGAAGTCGTCGTCGTCCAGGGCGCTCGTGTCGTAGGCGCCGGGCTCCAGGATCTGCTTCTTGCCCTTGCAGCCGCGCTCGCCGTGAACGATCACGTGATCGGTGGCCATGTTTGCCTCGGTTTCCTTGGGTTGAACAAGACGAAGGCGACGTTAGGGACCACGGGCCCGGGCGGGTGGCGGACTCGCCCGAACATTCACTCCTTCGTGCGCCGGGCATGTGCCCCACCACCGGTCGAGATCGCCTGCCGGACGCCGGCAGGTCGGCACGGTCGGATCATCGGTCAGTCGCACCACCGGGGCACTGCACATGACAACGACGGCATACCCGGGCCACAGGGCAAGGGGCGGCACCCGGTTCTTCGGTTGAGCGACCACCTGCGGATCCACTCGCATTCGGAGATGGCGCAAGTCGCGTCGGATGCAATTCGGATCGAATAGCTGGTATCAGACATGTATTCGGAGCCTGTGGTATTCGCCGGTGTGCGTGGCAGAAGGACAACCCGTCCACCGGCACTCGACGGATGCCGAGCACCGTCCGAGCGGATGACCTCAAGGCCCGGCGGCGCCCATCCCGTCGAGAATCTCGAAGGCGGCGCCGCGCGGGTACGGGGGCGTTCCCACCCCTGCCCGGCGGACTGACCGGCACCTCATGCGCGTCTGCCGAAGTGGGCCGGCTTCGCCGGGGCAGTGTCGGTGATTTCGGCACTGGGCATGGGCCTTCGGCCGTGTCGGTGCCGGTCGCGGTGTCAGACCCGATGCTGCGCGGTGGTCAGCTGCTGCCGGGTGTTGATGTCGGCGATGGACAGGTGGAGGAGGTTGTGCAGGCCACGGTGGATCAGCGGGGTGGAGTGGGCGGGTTGTTGGGGGTCGCCGAGTCGGGAGAAGCCCTCGAAGGTGTGCCCGGCCTGACTGCTTTGCACGTTGAGGTGGAGCGCGTTGTCCGTGCCCAGGACGGTGACGTTGATGCGGTTGTCCCGGTCGAGGGCCGCGCCCACGCCGCCCTTGGCGGTGCCGCCGATGGACCGCTGCGGGTGGAACCCGGTGCGGGCGGCGTCCTGGGCGACGAAGCACACCTTGCCGCCGTCGCCGGACCGGTAGAAGAGGAAGACGCGGCCGGCGGCGTCGGCGACGGCGCTGATCTCGGAGCCGACGTTGCTCGCGTGCGCCTCCTTGATCGTCCAGTCCCCGTAGTCGGGGATCTTCTGGCGCAGCACGTGGAGGGTGCCTCCCACGCCTTCGCCGCCCAGCACGAGGCAGCCGGAGCCGTCCAGCGCCACGACCACGCTCAGGAACTTCGGCCACGTGCTGTCGCCGGAGCTCACGGTGTAGCCGCCCGAGGCGCCGGGCAGGGGATGCAGGTGCCCGACCTTGCCGTCCGCCGTGAGGTAGAAGACGCCGGCCGAACCGTTGCCCGTCAGGGTGGCTGCAGGAGGGCCTGCACAGTCGTCGGTCAGTTTCCTCGGTGCGTCGAACTCGGGGGTGTCCAAGTCCTGTTGGATCACCTCGTACAGGCAGCCGTCGCCGGTGCGGTGGAAGATGCGCACCCGACCGTCCGAGCCCTTCAGGGTGGCGGGCCGTCCCTTGGCCCCCGTGGTGCCCTCGATCTTCTTCCACGCGCTGAAGGTGTCGTCGAACCGGTGCTCCGTGAACCACAACGAGCCGTCGCCGGTGATGTGCACCCACCCGACGCGGCCGTCGGCGTTGCGGTACGGCACCGGCGGGCTGTGGAGCCGGCCCCCCACATTCCTGAAGGTCGACTTCCATGCGGTTCCGGGAGTCGTCGAAACAGACACGGGGCCTTTTCCTTGTCGGTGAACTTCGGCCATCCCGAGCCGTACCGGCGGACGTGATTGCTTCGCTGTTCCCGAGCGGGCGTCACCCGACGCGGTACCGATACCCGAAACGATGCCCGCCGTGATCGGTGCGACGGTTTCCCGAGCGGCGACGCGGGGGGGAGGCGGCTACACCTTCTTGCACGCGTAGGCGAACAGGATTCCGTTCGAGATTCTCCCGTAGGCGCCGTTCGCGTTGGGGGAGTTGCACCAGTACGTGATCCCCTGGTGCTTGCTGTAGACCTCGAATGGTTGTTTGATGTCTCCCCAGCCGGTCTGGGCCCCGTTCTTCGCTTCGCACTGGCTCATGTGGTCCTCGACGTTCCCCGACTTCGGGTGATAGTCGGGATAGATGCACTCGTATCGCCAGACGGCATCGGGCGGCTCGCCCCTTTCCGTGGCGGTGGACGGGGCGGCACCGGCGAGCAAAACCGTTGCTGCGATGCCCGAAGTTGCGAGAAGACGCCTCATGACACGCTCCTGCCGTGTTCGTTTCATCGTCCTTGGCGATTGCGCCGGGAGTCGGACACCCTCCCCGCTCCCCGCCGCGTTCTCCGATAACCTGCGGACACCGACAGGTCACCGCTTCGGCGTACCCGGCGAGGTGTCCGCGAGAGCGGTGTGCCCGCAGCCGAGGCCATCAGGCAGGAAGTCGCCGGGCAGACGAGGCGCGGAAGCCGGGCCCGGGCACTTGCGAACGCGCGCAGACGCTCCGCCGGTTTCAGGGCTCTGTGCGGATCGTGGGGATCGCCGTGGTCGACGCCGACCAAGGGTCGCCCGGACGCCGGTGGCCTCCCGGCACCGGCGCGGACACCCGGCCGCCTAGGCGCCTGGCCCGCGGCACGGCGCCCAGGGTGGGCCGGCGGCGGGCGGGCGCGGCGTGGGCGAGGCCCGGAACGACGGATGGCGGCGAAAGGAGGTGGTTCGTCCACGGACGAGGCCCCGGTGTCCTGGGTGTGGGGTTTGCGTCAGCCGGAGTGGCCCCGGTGCACGCAGACGACCTGCTGCCGGTCGATCACCAGCCTCGCCGGCATCACCAGCGGTGGACTGGACTCGGACCCGGCCATGAAGAGCTGGTGCGGTGGCCGCACCGGCTTCCGGCGTTTCGGCCGCCGACAACCAGTCGGCGGCCGAAACGCGGAGTGGAACGAACCGTACGGCCCCCGGTGAGCGCTCAGGGGCTGTGACTGCGAAGCCACGTTGTCCGCGGGGTCAGCCGGTGGCCTGGTCCACGGCGGGCTTGTCCATTGACAAGGCTGCCCAGGGTGTCGGTCACCCCGCCCAAGGTGTTGGTAGCGGGGCTGCTGAAGGGGCCGAGATTTTCGGTCACGAGTGCCCTTTCGTCATTTCGGCACGTGCCCCTCCTCTACGAGGCGCACGATCGAACCCCGGTGCTCTACCCCGCTGGTGGCCCGTCCGGCCCCTGGAACGCCAAGGCCACCCGCACGAGCATCGGTGACACGGGGCCGGCGCTGCGCTGACCACGGGACAACCCTTGCTCTCGAGGGATCACGACCACGCGCCAGGTGCGGGCATCGGGCCCCTCGTAGCCTGCGGTATTTGACGATGACGCGCTCCCCGCCGACGATGCCATGTCGGACGGTCGGGTGGCCTCTCGTTGTGTCGCGCGCGGGTTGTAGCCACGGGTCGTTGCGGACGGCGTGAAGCTGGACACGTTTACAATCCCGGCCAGGGGCGAGTTCGCTTTCGCGCCGGCGAGTACCACCTGGCGTTCGAGAAGCCCACCCACCTGATCACGCCTGGCGGCAACGCCCGGCTCGAGTTGCATCGGATGCAATTCCGCCCGGATATGGACCACGCGCGGACGGTGCCGGTAGCGGCCGAACTCGGTGTGCGCGTGGTCACGACGACCTCGGGCACCACCGGCACGCCGCACCGGTGGTGGTGCGGGCAGCCCACCGACCGTGCCGGGCAACTCCCGCTCGCCCGCCACAAGCGGGTCGGCGTGCAACAGCGGCGCGATCTCGCGCCGCAGCACCAGGCCCAGCGGCAGGCTCGCCCCCACCTGCCGCCACCGGCCGCGGCCGCGCAGGCGAGAGCGCTTGCCCCGGCGGCGGCTTCGAGACTCACCGCGGCCGAATCGAGGCACCTGATCGACGACTCGGTCATCGAGGGCACCCGGCTCCGGATCGAGAACCGGACTACCGAACCGTCGAGGTTCTCGTGCGCGGCACCGTCTCCGACTGCCGAGATCCACAGCACCGCCCTGCGGAACGACACCCGGCGCGCGCGTCGGCCCACTCGCCGACCGGTTCCTCGCCGCGCGAGGGCCGGCCGCCGGGAGGTTGAGGAGTCCGGCGTTCGGCTGCGGCTTCGGGCGGAGGCGTGCTTCGATGTCCTGATCGGTGGCGTGTGAAGGCGTGCCCGCGAGGTTCGGGGGTCAAGATGTTGAGCGAGTCGTTGACCGCGTTGGCCGCCATGGGCGGTTCCGCCGTCGTGCAGGCGGTGGGGACCGACGCGTGGGCGTCGTTCCGGGTCGGAGTGGGCCGGCTGTTCGGACGGGGCGGGGCCGACGAACAGGCCGCCCGGGTGACGTTGGAGCGTTTGGACCGGGTGGCGGTCGCACTCGAGAACGCGCCGGACGCGACGGACGCGGAGCGGGTGGGAGCCGAGACGGCGTCGGCGTGGCGAACCCGGTTCGAGGATCTGCTCGACGGCCTCCCCGAGCACGAACGCCGTGCCGTGGAGACGGAGTTGCGGGAGCTCGTCGAGGCCGCTCGCCGTGCCGGCGCCGCCGCGGGCGGCCACAGTGCCGGGCATCACGGTGCGGTCGTGCGCGGCGACCTGAACATCACCGCGGAGGGTGGGTCGGCGGCGGCGTTCGGCATGGGCGATGTGCACCTGGGAGCCGCGCCGGGCCCTTCGGTGCCGGGTCCGTTGGAGGGGTGACCGGACCCGGTGACGACCCCCCGGCCCCGGCGTCCGCCGGTCGTTGGTCGGTCCACGCCGACCGCGGCGGTGTCGCCGCGCAAACCGTGGGAAATCTGAGTCTCACCGTCGACGCCGTACCGGTTCCGGCGCCGGTCACGGTGGTCGAGACGCTGCCCCGGGACGTGGCCGCGTTCACGGGCCGCGCCGGCGAGCTCGACCGCATCGTCGACGGCGCCGCCGGCCCGGGGGCGGTGCTGGTCATCCACACCGTCGACGGGATGCCGGGGATCGGGAAGACCGCTCTGGCCACCCACGCCGCGCATCGACTCAAGGAACGCTTTCCCGACGGCCGGCTGTTCGTGAGCCTGCACGCCCACACCGGCGACCGTGCCCCGGCCGATCCGGCGGAGGTGTTGGCCGCTCTGCTGACCGCGCGAGGTTTTCGCCCCCTGGACGTCCCGCGCACCCTTGACGGCCGTGTCGGAGCATGGCGCGATCACACCGCCGGGCTGCGCTTGTTGCTCGTGTTGGACGACGCCGCCGACGAACGTCAGGTCGAACCCCTGCTGCCCGGGGCGGACGGCAGTGTGGTCCTGATCACCAGCCGGACCCGGCTGGCGCTGGACGGCGCCGAACCCCTCACCCTGCCCCGTCTGCCCCGTCGGCAGGGCGTCGTACTGTTCAGCCGACTCGCCCGCCGCGCCCCGGTCGGCCTCGCGGACACGTTCGCGATCGAGCGTGCCGTCGCCCTGTGCGGCGGGCTACCGCTGGCGATCTCCCTGCTGGCAACCCGCCTGGCCGCGCATCCGACATGGCACCTGACGGATTTCGTAGAGGAGTTCGCGGCGGCGCAGGACCGTCTGGAGGAACTTCGCGCCGGTACGCGCGCGGTATCGACCGCGTTCAGGCTGTCCTACGACGAACTCCCCTTCGAGCGAAGGCGGTTGTTTCGTCGGCTCGGACTGCACCCGGGCCCGGACCTCGATGCCGCCGCGGTCGCCGCCCTCGACGACACCACCCCCGAACGGGCCCGCGCCGCACTGCGCGTACTCGACGACCGCCACCTGATCGAACAACCCACACCCGGCCGTTACCGGCTGCACGACCTGATGCGGGTGTACGCCCGCGCTCTCGCCGCCCACGACCCCGAGAACGACCGCGCGAGGGCGATCGACCGGCTTCTGGGCCACTACCTGGACATCGCCACGCGACGAGAGCCGGCCGATCGCCGGTCGGCGGTCCCGTCGAGCGGGGCGCGGATGCGCGCGGAGCGCGGCAACCTCCTGGCCTGCCTCGACCACACCGCGGCGCACGGCCCGGTCCGCTACCTCATCGACCTCACCGCCGCCACGGCCGGCTTCATGCTTCGCGAGGGCCCCTGGACCCGGGCGGCCGAACTCCATAGCGTCGCCGCCGCCGCGGCGCGCGCCCACCGTCTCACCGCCGACGAGGCCACCGCCCTCGATCACCTCGGCGTCGCCCGGCGCATGCTCGGCGATCACGAGGAGGCGATCGAGCTGCACGCACGAGCCCGGGCGTTGTACCGCGAGGTCGGTGACCGCCGCGGCGAGGCCGACGCGCTCGACAACCTCGGTCTCGCGCGACGCCTGCGGGGCGAATACGCGACAGCCGCGGAACTGCACCAGCGGGCCCGCGAGCTCTACCGGGAGATCGGCCACGTCGCAGGGCAGGCCGAGGCGGTGGACAACCTGGGCGCGGCCCACCGCATGCTCGGCGAATACGCCACCGCGGCCGAACTCCACGAACAGGCGAGCGCCTTGTTCCGCGCGACCGGCAATCGCCACGGCGAGGCCCACGCCCTCGACGCCCTCGGTCTCGCCCAGCGCATGCTCGGCCGATACGCGGCCTCGGCCGAACTCCACGAACGGGCGCGCGAGATGCACCACGACCTGGGCGATCGCCTCGGCGAGGCCAACGCGACGGACCATCTCGGCACCACCCGGCGCCTGCTCGACGACTACGCGGAGGCGGCCCGGCTGCACGCCCGCTCCCGGGACCTGTACCGCGCGATCGGCGACCGGCTCGGCGAGGCCAACGCGGTCGGCCACCTCGGTCGCGACCGGCGCATGCTCGACGACTACGCCGGGGCCGAGCCGCTCCTGGAACAGGCCCGCGCGCTCTACCACGCGATCGGGCACCGGCTCGGCGAGGCCAACGCGCTCGACGACCTCGGCGACACGCGGCGCATGCTCGGCGACCCGGCAGCCGCGGCCGAACTCCACGAACGCGCGCACGCCCTCTTCCACGACATCGGCAGCCGCCACGGCGAGGCCAAGACCCTGGACAACCTCGGCCTCGCCCGGCGCGTGCTCGGCGACCCGGCGGCCGCGGCCGAACTCCACGAACGCGCGCACGCCCTCTTCCACGACATCGGCAACCGCATCGGCGAGGCCACCGCCCTCGATCGTCTGGGGGTCGCCCGGCGTGAACTGGGCGACCCGGCGGCCGCGGCCGAACTCCACGAACGGGCCCGCGCGATCTACGGCGCGATCGGCAGCCGCCACGGCGAGGCCGACGCGCTCGACAATCTCGGCACCGCCCGCCGAGCGCTCGGCGACCTCGCCGCAGCGGCCGAACTCCACCGACAGGCGGCGGAAACGCACCGCGCGATCGGCAATCGCCGCGGCGAGGCCGACGCGCTCGACCATCTCGGCACCGTCCGCCTCGCCCTCGGCGATCCCGCGGGAGCCGCCGAACACCACGAACGCGCGCGCGACCTGTACCGCGACCTCGGCGACCGGAAGGGCGAGTTACCGGCGGCGGCGCGTCTGCGCCTGTCCCAGGGCGTGCCGGACGAACGGACGTGACCGGGACGGCGACAGCCGACAGCGCGCCGGCGAGAACGGTGTCTCGGTGCGGCCCGAACACACCCATCCGCTGATCCGACAGGCCAGGGAGCGGGCCGAGGGCGGTCCGCAGCTCCGATCCCCAACGCGCCGTTCCCCGCAGACGCGCAACGCTCCGCCCAGCAGGTGCGGCAACTCTTCGACCGCAACCACACCCTCGTGGCGGGCATCGTCCCCGGGCCACCCGGTCGAGGGCGCCGCGCCGCGGCGTTCGACCCGACCACCGGCAGCTTCGTCGGCATCCCGCCCGCCTGGGACGAGTTCGTGTCCCCGAGCGCGCCGATGGAGTCGGCACCCCTGTTCGGTCCCGACACCGGAGCCCTGTGGTACCGGAACGACGACAAGCGCGTCCTCTCCCGCGATCCGCGATCCGCCGCAACACCCCGGGAACGCGGGCGTTCGGGAGGGAACTCGTTCCTGTTGTCCGGCGAGAGCGTGTGGTCCCCGGCCGCCGCCGTCGAAACGGTCTCACCGGCGGGCGACGTGGCCGCGGCCTACGAGTACCGACGCGGGATGCACTGGTCCGCAACGGCCGAAACATCACCGAGGGCGAGGAGCGGATGCCCGGCGGCGACAAGATCCCCCGGCACTGCTCGCCCCGCTTCCGGATCGACAACGCCTCGTTCGTGTGCGCCGACACCAGCGCCCTCCTCCGGGTCACCCTCGCCCCCGACCGCGCCTCGGTGACCTCGGTCGTCCCCCCGCTGCCGGCCAACGACCGCACCAACACCGACGCCACCCTCGCCGCCGCCGACGGCAACACCGTCCTGTTCGTCTCCCGCGTCGGATCCGGCGCCGCGATCCTGTACAAGATCCGCCTCGACACCCCCGCTGCCGCCCGGTCAAACTCGCGGACCTGCCCATGCCCCCATCACCGGTGGCGAACTGAACGTCCACCTGGTCGCCGCGCAATGACACCCCCCACCACATTCGACGCGCCGGTGACTCCGCCGCCCGCCACGTGTTGTCGCGCTTCGGCGCGACAAGCTGGTTTGTCTGGTAATCCTGGAAGCGCCCGGCGGGCAGGGTTCGTTGGGCTTGTGATGACGACGGGACCGGGGGTGGGGGATGTCCCAGGCGTGGAGGGTCGCGGTTGTGGCGGTCGCGGTGGTGGTGGTCGTCTCGACGCCGTTGGTGTGGTTGGTGGACGGCCCGGACACGGGGCAGCTGGTGGGCGCCTCGGTCCAAGGCGCCACGGGTGTGGGCGCGCTGGTGTGGGCCCTGTTCCAGAAACCGCCCGTCCCGGCCCCGCAGCCCGTGAACGAGGAGGCCGTCGACACGGGCCGCGCCGAGGCGACACGCGGTGGTGACGCCCATTCCGGCATCCGCGGTCCCGCGGGACCGGGAGGCGGGTCGGCGCGCGCGGAACACACCGGCGACGCGGTCGCCGACGGACCGGGCAGCAGCGCCGGCACCGGCATCGACCACCGCCCCTGACAGGGCAACGCCAAAGCCGCGCACCGGGACACACCGAGAAGGCGAGGAGGCCGCCATGCCATGGCGCCGACGCGATCGTGAACGCGACCCCGCCACGCCCGCCGACGTCCCCGCGGCCGGGGACGAGGTGGTGGTCGTCGACAGTGGCGATGCGCACGCCTTCGACGGCGGGTCCGCGGTGTCCGGCCACCGCGGGCCGCCAGCCTCGGGAACCGGCGGGGCGAGGACGGTACACGTCGCACGAAGCGGGGCCGCCACCGCATCCGCGCCTCACGCCGTGGCCATCAGCGGCAACGCCAACGTCCGCATCACCCATCAGAACATCCGAGCCGCGCCCGACCCGGTGCCGGTGCGGTGGCCGCTCGTGCCGCGTCCCGTACCGGCGTTGGCCTCCGCGTTCCAGGACCGCACACCGCTGCGCGAGCGGATCGACCGGGCCCGGGCCGAGCACGCGGGCGTGGTGCTGTCCGGCGGCGGCGGTATGGGCAAGTCGCAACTCGCAGCCGCCTACGCCCACCAGGCCCTCGCCGACGGGGTCGACCTGGTTTTGTGGGTCGACGCCGCCGACACGGAACAGGTGATCACCACCTACGCGAACACCGCCCGCCTGGTCGCCGCCCCCGGCGCCGCCGGCTCGGACGCCGAGGACGACGCCCGCGCGTTCGTGAACTGGCTCGCGACGACGCCTCGTTCGTGGCTGGTGGTCCTCGACGACATCACCGATCCCCGCGCGCTCGAACCCTGGTGGCCACCGGCACCCTCACCCTCCGGCAAGGGCCGGGTTCTGGACACCACCCGCCGCCGCGAGGCGCTGCTCTCCGGCGGTGGCCGCGTCGTCGTCGACGTCGACACCTACACCCAGGCCGAAGCCGAGACGTACCTGCGCGAACGCCTCACCCACGCCGCATGTGCGCACCTCCTCGACCAAGATGCCCCGCTCCTGGCCCGCGAACTGGGCCTGCTGCCCCTGGCCCTCGCCCACGCCGCCGCCTACATGATCAACGAAGAGGCGACCTGCGCCCGCTACCTGCGCCTGTTCACCGCCGGCACCGCCCGCCTGGACAAGCTGTTGCCCCGCGACGCGGACACCGAACGCTACGGCCGCCCCGTTGCCGCCGCCCTCCTGCTCTCCCTCGATGCCGCCCAACGCGCCGAACCCACCGGACTCGCCGGCCCCGCCCTCGCGTTGGCCGCCCTCCTCGACCCCGCCGGACACCCCCGCGAACTGTGGACCCACCCCAGCGTCCTGAACCACCTCGGCACCCACCGCACCCCCGACACCGTGGCCGACGCCGAGACCGCCCACGCCGTCGTGCGGCTCCTGCACCGATACGGCCTGATCACCGACGACTCCCGCCACGGCCCCCGCGCCGTCCGCATTCACGCCCTCACCGCCCGCGCCGCCCGCGAAACCACCCCCGACACCGAACTCCCCACCGCCGTACACGCGATCGCCGACGCACTCCACGGACTGTGGCCCGCCCAGGACCACACCGACCAGGACCTGGCCGCCGTCCTGCGTGCCAACACCGACACCTTGACCACACACGCCGGCGACCACCTGTGGCACCCCGACGGCCATGCGGTTCTGTACCGAACCGGACACAGCCTCAACGACGCGGGACTCCACAACGCCTCGACGTCTCACTGGCGGCGTACGACAGCCGACGCCGAGCGGTTGCTGGGGGCGGAGCACCCCGACACGCTGACGGCTCGGGCGAACCTGGCGGTCTCCTACTGGCAGGTGGGGCGGATCGGCGAGGCGATCGACCTCCAGGAGCGGGTGCTGGCCGACAGCGAACGGCTGCTGGGGCCGGAACACCACGACACGCTGAAGTCCCGGGCGAACCTGGCCGCCTCCTACTGGCAGGCGGGGCGGATCGGCGAGGCGATCGACCTGGAGGAGCGGGTGGTGGCCGTCCGCGAGCGGTTACTGGGGCCGGAACACCCCGACACGCTGAAGTCCCGGGCGAACCTGGCGGTCTCCTACTGGCAGGTGGGGCGAATTGGCGAGGCGATCGACATCGACGAGCGGGTGCTGGCCGACCGCGAGCGGTTGCTGGGGGCGGAGCACCCCGACACGCTGACGGCTCGGGCGAACCTGGCGGCCTCGTACCGGCAGGCGGGGCGGATCGGTGAGGCGATCGACCTGGAGGAGCGGGTGCTGGCCGACAGCGAACGGCTGCTGGGGGCGGAACACCCCCATACGCTGTCGGCTCGCGCGAACCTCGCCGTCTCCTACTGGCAGGCGGGGCGGATCGGTGAGGCGATCGACTTGGAGGAGCGGGTGCTGGCCGACAGCGAACGGCTGCTGGGGGCGGAACACCCCCGCACGCTGACGGCTCGGGCGAACCTGGCCGCCTCGTACCGGCAGGCGGGGCGAATCGACGAGGCGATCGACCTCGAGGAACGGGTGCTGGCCGACAGCGAACGGCTGCTGGGGGCGGAACACCCCCATACGCTGTCGGCTCGCGCGAACCTCGCGGTCTCCTACTGGCAGGCGGGGCGGACCGGCGAGGCGATCGACCGGCTGGAGCGGGTGCTTTTCGACCGCGAACGGCTGCTGGGCGCCGAACACCCCCACACGCTGACGTCCCGGGCGAACCTGGCCGCCTCGTACCGGCAGGCGGGGCGGATTGACGAGGCAATCGACCTGGGGGAGCAGGTGCTGGTCGACCGCGAGCGGTTGCTGGGGGCGGAACACCCCGACACGCTGAAGTCCCGGGCGAACCTGGCGACCTCGTACCGGCAGGCGGGACGGACCGGTGAGGCGATCGACCTGCTGGAACGGGTGGTGGCCGACAGCGAGCGGCTGCTGGGCGCCGAACACCCCGACACGCTCGCGAGGCTGGCTGCCTTACGTGAATTGAGGCGTCCCTGACGTCCGACCCGGAGGCTTCCCTGACCCGTGTGCTCGTCTCTACCCGGACGGGGCCTCGCCGTCCACGTCGTCGGAGCCCGTCCCGGCCGCCGGAGGGTTCGGTCGTGTTGACGCCGGCGGCGACCAACTTGACGATCATGTCGACGAATTCGGCGATGACCACCGGGGCCTTGCAGTCGCCGATGCCGCGACGTCCTGGCCGCCGAACGCAAAGAGCGCGCCCGCATCCGAAGCGGGAAAGGCATCCGCTGGGGCGGACGGCCTCTCAAGAGCGCAGCTTGATCCACCTGGCGGACGACCTGTCCGGCCGCATCAATAGAGTCTCGGCCGTGAGTGACGACGTTCATGTGACCGCTTCGGCATCGGATCCGTCGGGGGCGGAAGGATGGTGGACGGACCTGCGATGGCTGGTGAACGCTGATCCGGAACGGGTCCTGGGGTTGCCGGCTCCCGATGCGGATTCCGATGTGCGACTGATGGCTGCGGTATACCGAGCGTCGGCGGACGTACACCGGGACGTGCCACCGTGGGTCCGGCGGCAACTGCTGGCCCTGGACGCGGCTCGGTACGGGGACCGGGGATTGTCGGCGCGGATCGCCGCCGTGCCGGTGGAGGGCGTCGACGCCGAGCCATGGCGGGTGCTGTGGTCCACCGGCGCGCGGAGTGACCCACACTTCCGGATGAACCCGTCCGGTCACACCGGCGGTGTCGACGCGGTGGTGACCACCTTCTCGGACGGCCGCCACGTCGTGGTCACCGGCAGCAAGGACCGGACGGTCCGGGTGCGTGACCTCGAGACCGGCCGGCCGGTCGGCGGACCCATGAGCGACCTCAACGGCAGAGTGTGGGCGGTGGCGACGGCAACAGTGGACGGTCGACCGTACATCATCACAGCCAGTGACTGGGCGGTACGCGCGTGGGACCTGGCCACCCGACAGCAGACGGGCGAGCTGCCGGGGATCAGCGGTGAGGTGTGGTGTCTGGGCACGGCTGTCGTCCAAGGGCGACCGTGTGCGCTCGCCGGCGACGACGACGTGTCGGTGCGGGTCTGGGATCTGGCCAGTGGGGAACAGGTCGGCGAACTCACCGGACACGACGGATTCCTGATGGCCGTCGACACGCTGGTGATCGATGACAGGCCCCATGCGGTGGGCTGTATGAGCGGCGGCACGGTCTGGCAGTGGGACCTGACCACCGGACAACCGGTCGGGGAGCCCCTGACGGGCCACGACGGCGAGGCGTGGGCGGTTGCGACAGCGGTCGTCGGCGGCCGAGCCCACGCGATCACGGCAGGTCATGACGCCACCGTGCGCGTGTGGGACCTGGTCGTGGGACGGGAAGTCGGCAGGCTGGTCGGCCACGAAGGCACCGTGTCCGCGGTGGTGACCGCGGTGATCGGTGGAGAACTCAGGGTCGTCACCGGTGGTTCGGATGGAACGGTGTGCCTGTGGGAGCCGGCGGCCGGGCGGCGGATCGGCCGGGAATTGGTGTTCCCCGCGCCGGTCCATGCGCTGACCGTGACCCCGGAAGGCTCGCTCGTCGTGGGCTTCGGCGGCGACGTCGCGGCTTTGTCACTACATGCCGACCCTGGCTCCATGTGACCGTGAGTCGCTGGTGGTGTGACCGGATGGTTGCTGGTTCCGTCCGGCGATGAGGACCAAGCGCAGCCGGCGTCCGCGCAACCCGGCGAACCTATGCGGTCAGAGCACGTGTCCCGGGCGCCTCCCCTTCCGGTGCGTTCCACAGATGGGCCTGCCGAACCAGCGCGGCCAGGTCGGCGCCCGCGTCCCGGGGCGAATCGCTGTACCTCATGCCCTGGACGATGCCCACGCGAATACAGCGACACAGCCGACGAACGATCACCGACATGTCGCATGTTGGCAATCGCGGTGGCAACTAGATCACGGGTCGTCACTGTTCGGGATTCGGACGCCCCGCCCGGACGGACGGCCGATCGGCTCGGACCCGCGCGATCCGGTCCGGATCCACGATCACCCCCACCTCTCGCGTGCCGCCCAGGACACCGGCGACGGTGGACGTCATCTCCAGGCGGCCGAACGCGCGTGACGAATCCGACCGCACCCTTGGGCACGCTCGCCTGCGCCCATCCGTCGAGGTCCCCGCCTTGTCGCCGACGTTCATCCGCGTGTCCTCCTGTTCACCGAACTCCTCGGGCGCGTCGCGGGGTTCGCGGCCGGACGGGGGCCGGCAAGTATGCCGGGGTCGGCGACACGTAGGGGAGGCCGCTTCCCGGCGCCGTGGCCCTCGTTGAACGGGCGATGCACACTCGCGTACGCACGATCCGAGAAGGGCAGGCCCGCCGCGGCCCACGAACCCGTCGCCGACGACCCCCGCACCGAACACGACTTCATGGACGCGTACGACCGCGCGGTCGAGTACGCATTCGGCGGCCATCCCGACGACCGGGACCGGGCCGTGCGCCGTCCGGCCCCGTGCGGATGCGGGCGCCTGGAGTTCGACGGCCGCGAAGTCGACCGCACGGCTGTCACCGCGCTCGCCTCGAGGGCGGGGTGGCCGACTGCCGCGGCGGACCTGCTCGCCGCGCCTCGACCACGCCCACCGCGCCTTCGGCTGCGCCGGCCAAGAGAATGTCATTCGGGAGATCCACGTGAGCCGGCCCGGACGCTGCGAACCGGTAGAACTCACCCGACTCCTGGGCCGGCTCATGCGCATTCACGCGGTAGGAACGCCGTGCAACGCGATCGAACCCGCCTTCGCCCGCGCGGTCGGCCACTCCTTCGGGTGAATCCCGCACACGACCCCCACAACCCCCACGTCGGTGCCATGCCGGGTGGGCATCCTTCGTCGGGTCCACACAATCACTTGCGTGTCCTGTGCGGGCTGTACCCGACGGTGTCACGGGGCCCGGCTTCGGCCGGGCCCCTTACGCGTTCCCGACGAGGAACGCGACGTGACGGCGGTGCCCGCTGGTTCTCCGGCGGGCACGGCCGTGTGGATCCGGGTGCGGCAAGCGCGATGGCCTTGTCCCGCTCACAGCTCTCGGCTGCCGCCGCTTGCCCGGCCTCCCTTTACCGACCCCTTCGGGGCGATCGACGACGAGCAGGCTTCGATCGCCGCCCGGGGTGGGTCTGGGGGAGCGGAACGCCTGGGGTGTGGCAGTGCCCAGCGCAGGGATCGTCGTTCGTACGAAACGGTACCGAGCACGGCCGCGCCGCGGCCGAAAGACAGGCGATCAGTTGGGGGAAGAGAATCGGAAACGTGGAGGGGGAGAAGAGATCGAAAGGCTGCCGAGGTTCGGCGTGGATTCGACCGGCCGGTTCGTCGAACCTGTGGGTCCGGTCCCGTGGGCGATCGACAGCGCGCATCCGGATGGTGCCGGCGAGATACGCCGACCCCTGAACGGTGAACCGTTCACCGAGGGCTCTCCACGGGTCACAAACCCCCGACGACGGCACCGGGTGACACCCGCCCGCGACCGCCTGTACAAGTCGGGTGAGCGGCGGACCGGTCGGTACGTAGGCGGGGCTTGCCGTTTCCGTGTCTCGCGCCGCTTCTCAGATCCGGTGAAGTCGGGTGTCCCAGTCGAGGCGCAGGACCGCGAGGTCGTCGGTGTGGCGTCCGGCGTTGAGGGCGTGGGTTTGTTCGATGAGCAGGTCGACGTGGATGTCCGGCGGGGTGGAGGGAAGGTTTTTGATGAGTGCGAGCAGTCCGTCGACGCCGAGGCGTGTGGTGTCGGCGCCGTTGTGTCCTTCGGTGAGGCCGTCCGTGTACAGCGTCAAGGCTCCCCTGGGTGGGAGTGGGACGACGGTGGCGGGCCATCTGTGTTCGCCGGGGATGATGCCCAGCGCGATGCCGTGGGCGGCGGTCACCTCGTGGGTGCCCTCGTCGGTGGTCAGCAGGGGTTCGTGGTGGCCGGCGAGGTGGAGGGTGGCGGTTGCGGCGGTTTCGTCGAGGGTCAGCAGGGTGCAGGTGGCGAACAGCGGTTGGTCGCCGCGTTCGGCGATCAGGATGCGCTCCATCAGGTTCAGGAGGTCGCCGCCGCGGTGTCCGCCGAGTACCAGGGAGCGCCAGGCGATCCTGAGGCACACGCCCAGTGCGGCGGCGTCGGCGCCGTGTCCGCTCACGTCGCCGACGATGGCGTGCAGGAGTTTGTCGTCGCTTTCGACGACGTCGAGGAAGTCCCCGCCGAGGAGGGCTCTGTCGGCGCCGGGCAGGTAGCGGGAGGTGACGGTCACCGTGGAGGTGTCGAGCAGGGGTCGGGGCAGCAGGCCGCGTTCGAGGCGGGCGTTCTCCTGCGCGCGCAGGCGGGCGGCCTGGGTTTCGACGACGGCGCGTTCGGTCCTGCTGCGGTAGACCGCGTAGCGCACCGTGCGGTACAGGAGTTCGGACTCGACCCGTCCCTTGACGAGGTAGTCCTGGGCGCCCGCGGCCATGGCCTCGGCGGCGGCTTGGGCCTCGGCCGTCCCGGTCAGGACGATCACGGCGGTGTGCGGGGTCAGGTCCCGGACCATGCCGACCGCGGTCGTACCGGAGACGTCGGGCAGATGCAGGTCCAGGAGGATGCAGTCGATCGTGTCCTTCGCCAGTTCCACCCGCGCCTCGGCCAGCGTGGTGCGAATCGTCAGATCGAAACGCAGAGCCGTGTCGCGCAGGAGTTCCTCCACGAGCAGCGCGTCGCCCGGGTCGTCCTCGATCAGGAGGATGCGATACCCGGCCTCGTCGACGCCCGCGCTCATGACGTCGTTTCCGCGCCGGCGCGGGTCGCCTGGGGGATGACCAACGCGTCCGGCTCCGGGGGCGGTTGGGTCGCCAGGGTGAAGGTGATGCGCGCGCCGTCGCGGTGGTCGGGGTCGACGGCGATCGTGCCGCCGTGGAACTCGACGATCTTCTTGCACATCGCGAGGCCGATGCCGCTGCCGGGATAGGCGTCCTTGGTGTGCAGCCGTTGGAAGATCACGAAGACCTTGTCGACGTACTCGGGGCCGATGCCGATGCCGTTGTCGGTGACGGTGAACCGCCACAGTTCGCCCTCGGGCGACGCCGTGACGTGGATCCGTGGGGGTTCGTCCGGGCGGCGGAACTTGACGGCGTTGGAGATCAGGTTCTGCCAGAGCATGCCGATCTGGGTGGGGTCGGCGGTCAGCGTCGGCAGCCGGTCGTGGGTGATCGTCGCCCCGGTCTCCTCGACGGAGATGCTCAGCGCGGACAGCGCCTGTTCCAGTACGTCGTCCAGGTCAACGCTGTGGTGCGCGTTGTGGACCCGCCCCACGCGGGAGAATTCGAGCAGGTCGTTGATCAGGATCTGCATGCGGTTCGCTCCGTCGACCGCGAAGTCGATGTACCGCGAGGCCCGCTCGTCGAGTTGCCCGCCGTAGCGTCGCTGGAGCAGTTGGGTGAAACTGGAGACCTTGCGCAACGGCTCCTGGAGGTCGTGCGAGGCCACGTACGCGAACTGCTCCAACTCCGTGTTGGACCGCTCGAGATTCGCCGCCTGGGCGTCCAGACGCAACCGCGTCTGTTCGGCGAACGCCAACTCGCGCACCAGTCGCCGGCGCATGAAGTCGATCTCCGCGCTCAGGCGCCGCAGATCGGCCGGCCCGGTCGCGGCGATCGGGTGCTCGAAGTCGCCCCCGGCGATGACGCGAGCGTCCGCTCCCAACCGCTCCAAGGGGATGCGGATACCGCGGCGCAGTCCCTCGAAGACCAGCGCCGCCAAGGCGACGATCAAGACCGCGATCGCGCCGAACACCCAGTTCCGCAGCGTCATGGTGGACATCAACTCGTTCCGGGCCCGGTCGCGGTCCGCGCGCAGGCGCTCCTGCTGGCGGGCCAATGCGACACGAACCGCGTCGAAGGCCGTCCTGCCCTCCGTGGCTCGTTCGGAAGCCGCCGGCGACGGGGATCCGGGAGGGGAGGCGGCTATGGGGCCGGCGATCCTGTCCTGCCACCGTTCGACGGCGCCGCGCACCGCCCCGAGATCCTCCAGGGCGGCGGCGTCGTCCTGGAGCAGTTTCGTCAACTGTCGGATGTCGGCGTCCTGTTCGAGGCGTCCCTGCTCGTAGGGGCCCTTGAACTCCGGGGAGCCGGTGAGCCCGTATCCGCGGATCCCGGTTTCCTGGTTGAGCACGGCCGATTCCAGATGCAACGCGGCGGACAGGGCCGGGGACCGCACGTCGGCGAGGTCGTTGCTGATGGTCCCCGTCCGTCCCAGAATCCATGCGCCCGTCGCCCCGAGGACGGTCAGGATCGCCAGGGACACCGCCACCCCCACCCGGAGCCACCGTCGGGTCGTCCACGCGGAGAGCCCCCCGGCGGGCGGTCGCGTGTCATCACTGCTCATCCGTGGACTCCTCGCCGGGGCGCTCTCGCCGTCGCGTACGGTCGGCATACTCTAGACGGACACGACAACCGCTGTTGTCGCGGGTCGGCCCGGGGCCTACAGTGCCCCCTATGTCAGGCAACAACGTGCGGTGGGCCGTCCCGCCGACGACGGCCGCCGCCGAGGCGGAGGTCGACGCCCTCGTTCGGGATCTCACCGACCGCCTGACGCAGACGCCGACCTCCCCGTCTCCGGACGGTGCGGCGCGGGCACTGGCGCTGCTGCATACGCTGGATCGCGTCCGGTACGCCACGGAGCGGCTCCAGCGGGAGGCGGCCGTCGACGCGGCGCGCGCGGGAGCCGGCTATCCGCAGATCGGGGCCGCCTGCGGCCTGACCCGCCAGGGCGCACGCCGTCGCTGGCCGGGGCTCTTCCACCACTCGAACGACACACCCACGGAGCATTCGACGATGACCGTCCCCACCCGACCCTTCGACGTCCTGCTCGTCGAGGACGACATCGCCGACGCCATGCTCATCGAGGAGGCCCTCTCCGAGCGCGGCGCCCGAAACCTGATCCGGGTCACCGACGGCGTCGCCGCCCTGGAATACCTGCGCGACCCGGACAACGCGCGTCCCGAACTCATCGTCCTGGACCTGAACATGCCCCGCATGAACGGCCGCGATCTGCTCAAGATCCTCAAGAGCGATGCCGACCTGCAGGTCATCCCCGTGGTCGTCCTCACCACCTCCACCGCGCCGGACGACGTCAGCGGCGCCTACAGCAGCCACGCAAACGCGTATGTGGCCAAGCCGGTCAATCTGGACGAATTCGAGCGGGCCGTGCAGAGCATCGACACCTTCTACCTGGGCACCGCCACTCGGGCCTCCGCCGGAACCACCGCGGAGGATCCCACCCGACGCCCGTGACGCCCACCTCCGCGACCGCACGCAGGGGGGCAAGGGAGTCGCGTGCCCATGGCCCGCCGTCGTCCCCGCCCGACGACGGGTGAACCTCGGCGAAAGGTGTTTCGAGCCGGGGCCGATTCCCGGCGGCGTCGGGCGTACGGGCCCCGAGCACCGTTTCACCCCGGACGCCGTGGGTGTCTCCCGATAGATGGGGCGACGCGATGACGGAGCCGGTCGAGCCGTCGGGCGTCTCGATCGCGCGGTGTCGGACGCACGCGGGCGGTTCTCGCCTCGATGCCGCCGGCCGATGGGCGCCGGACGGACGTACCGGGAGAGGTGTATGAGGCGAGACGGCGACAGGGGCGCTGTGGCTTTGTTCACGACTTCCGACAGCGATTATTCAGCGCGTTGGGAGGCGGTCTTTCGTGAGGGAAGTCGTTGTTCACGGGAATGGGCGGCACCGTGTTGAGGCGGCCGCGGCCGGTCCTCGGGATCGAACATCGCCGGACCGCCGGGACGCGACGCAACCGCCATCGCGACTCTTCCTCGCGATGGCGGTTGCGTCGTGTCTCAGTTCAGCCGGGTGGTGGTGTAGACCTCGATGGCATCGCGCTGGTACGCGGCCAGGCCGGAAGCAACGGCCTCGTATGCGGCGCGCCACGTCTCGTTGTCGACGACGGAGCGTCCGATGGCCCGGTAGTCCTCGGCGGTGACCGCGTGCAGTGCGGTCAGTGCCCGGTACTGGGTGTCGATCTCGGCCTGGACCGGGTCGGCGTCGGCCGGGTGGCCTGCGGCCATGAGTTCGGCCAGCCGGATCATCTGCGCGGTGCGCTCACGGTGCGCGGCGTCGGCGTCGGCCTGGCTCATTGCGTCGGCGCGTTGTGCGATCTCTTCGGCGAGTTCGGGGAAGTCGCGCATGTTCTCCTCGTAATGGGAGGGTGTGACGCCTTCGAAGAGGTTTTCCGGTCGGTTGATGGTCATGGGGTTGCCGTCCTTCCTGGACTGCTCCAGTTCGGCGATTGTGCGGGATACGGTGTCGGCCAGTGTGTCGAGGCGGTCCCGTTCCGCGAGGAGGCGCCGGTGGTGGCCCCGCAGGGCGTCCACCTCGTCGACCCTGTCCGACAGGATCCGGTCGATCTCCGGCAGCCCGACGCCCAGCGCCCGCAACAAGAGGATCTGTTGCAGCCGCAGCAGCTGACCCTGCTCGTAATAGCGGTGCCCGTTGGCTCCGATCCGGGCCGGCGGCAGCAGGCCCGTCTCGTCGTAGTGACGCAGTGTCCGGGCGGTCACGCCCGACATCCGGGCCACCTCTGAGATCGGCCAGTCCATCACGACTCCCGCACATGTGTGTCGCCGGGCCGGTTTCTCCGGCCCTGGTCACGACGGTAGGAGCTGCCGCAACGGCAACCTCAACCCCGAGACCCAAGATCCTCGCAATCGAACGCGCCCGGTCCACAACCCAGCCGAACAGCCTCTCGCTGCCGAAACCCGTGAACATCCGGCCCGGGCCCAGAGCCCCGGTGCCTCCCGAACCGCCGTAGAAACGCTGTCGTCTCTCGAGAACAGAGCCAGGCGCTGCTCTCCTCGCCGGGGGCCGGCGGATCGGCAAGGGGAACAGAGTCCCAGCCCGCGATCGGCCGGCGGCGGGGAGCCGCTGCTTCCGGCCGCCGTGCGCGAGTTGCCACGGGCATCGGGGGGAGCCCCGGTTCGTCCGGTCGATCGTGGTCGGGCGCGGGCCGCGATCGAGGCGTTGCTCGTGCCGACTCCGTCGTCCGGATTGGAGCCGTCACCGGAATGGACAGCGCGCCGGGACGAACTCGGCGAACCGGGCGTGTGCTGCCCTGATTGTCCGGTGGGACGCGTACCGGCCGCGCTACGAGCCCTTCCGCCACCCCGACTTGGGCGGACTCCACTCCGGCTGGACGACTTTGCGACGCCGGGTCCGATCGAATTCGTGCCGGTCGACGGCGGCTGCCGACCGATCCGGGGGCAGCGCGCGTCCCTCACGGACCAGGGTGTGAGTGGTGCCGGGTGATAGGCGGGGCTGCGCTGTCCGCCACCACGGTCCCGGGTGAGCGGCCCCCGTCCCGAAAGTCGCACGATCTGGTCGCGGCGGGCGGGGGTCGGTATCGGGGGTCAGTACGTCGGTGGCGGCGTCGTTTCGCGACGGGCGGAGTGGAAGAAGGTGTCGATGCCGCGGACGGCCGCGAGGAAGTCGTCGAGTCTGACCGGTTTGGTGACGTAGGCGTTGGCGTGGAGGTCGAATGCGGTGTGCACGTCGCGGGGGTCGTCGGAGTTGGTGAGGACGACGACCGGGATCGCCCGCAGCGCGGGGTCGTCGCTCAGGACGGTGAGCAGTTCCTGTCCGCTCATCCGGGGTATGTTCAGGTCGATCACGATCAGGGCGGGGCGGGCGTTGCCCTGTTCGCGCAGGAACCGCAGCGCGGCGCGCCCGTCGTCCACGCGCGTGACCGTGCGCACGGTGCCCTGTTCGCGCAGGCCCTCGGCGATGATGATGCCGTCGGCCGGGTCGTCCTCCACGAGCAACACGTCGTAGTGGTCGGCGCCGTCCGGCGTTCCGGCCCCGCGGGGAAGGGGCCGGGAGGCGGGTGTGGCGGTGAAGACCAGGCCGGGCCAACGTTGGCGGGCGGCTTGGCGGGTGACGTACCAGGCGTCGCCCAGTTGCGGGTAGCGTGCGCCCGCGGCGGCGGCTGCCGCGGCCTCCTCCGCGGCGTTGCGATCGACGGCCCGGGACAGGTGCGCGAGCATGCGCAGGCGCCCGAGTGCGTCGTTGTCGCGCGCCCGGTCACCGGAGTCGAAGACACGTGTGGCCAGTCGCCGTGCGAGGTCGGCGACGGCGGTGTCGGCGAGGCGGGCGATCTCGTCCTCGGTCAATGCGGAGGGGAAGTCGTTCCTGGCCATGCCGGACACCCTACGCGGCCGAGGGCGTTTCGCCTCGCCCTTCCGGGGGCGACCACCGGGGCCCGGGCGGCGCGGCCGCGGGGTGACCGTACCTCGTGCGAGCGTGGCGTCCCCACCCGACGTTCGCGCCGGATCGGGGAACGACGAGCACTGTAGGCCCGGGGCGGTTCCTGTGTGGGGCGGGTGTGGTCACGCGTCGGCCGGGAGGGTGAAGACGATGCGGGTGCCTTCGGTGTGGTCGGGGTCGAGGTGGATGCGGCCGCCGTGGAATTCGACGATCTTCTTGCACATGGCCAGGCCGATGCCGTTGCCGGGGTATGCCTCGCGGGTGTGCAGGCGTTGGAAGACGACGAAGATGCGGTCGGCGTATTCGGGGGCGATGCCGATGCCGTTGTCGGTGAGAGCGAAGCGCCACATCCGGCCGTCGCGTTCGACGCTCATGCGCAGGAGCGGCGCGTGTTCGAGGTCGCGGAACTTGATCGCGTTGACGAGCAGGTTCTGTAGCAGGAGAGCGAGTTGCGTGGGGTCGCCCTGGACGCGCGGCAGCGGGTCGTGTTCGATCCGGGCATCGCTCTCCTGGATCGCGACGGCGATGTCGTCGACGACGGTGGTGAACACGGATTCGAGGTCGACGTCCACCACCTTGGTGTCGACGCGGCCCACCCGGGAGAATTTCAGGAGGTCGCTGATGAGGGTCTGCATGCGGGTGGCGCCGTCGACGGCGAAGTGGATGTACTGGTCGGCGCGTTCGTCGAGTTGTCCGCTGTAGCGCTTTTGGAGGAGTCCGCAGAAGGACGCGACCTTGCGCAGTGGTTCCTGGAGGTCGTGCGAGGCGACGTAGGCGAATTGTTCGAGTTCGGCGTTGGAGCGGCGCAGGTCGAGGGCTTGTTCGTCGAGGCGTCGGCGGGCGCGGTCGGCGAAGGCGAGTTCGTCGGCCAGGCGGCGGCGCATGGCCTCCATCGCGTGGGCCAGGGCGCGGATGTCGGCGGGGCCGAGTTCGGTGATCGGGTGTGCGAAGTCGCCGTGGGCGACGCGTTCGGCGTCGTGGACCAGACCGGCGACGGGCCGGGTGACGCCGCGCCGCAGGCCCTCGAAGACCAGCAGGGCCAGCAGCACGATGACGGCGGCGATCCCGGCGAAGACCCAGGTGCGCAGCAGCCGCACATCGTCGAGGTCCCCGCGTGCGTGGTCGCGATCGGCCTGCAGGTGGGCCTGCTGGGTCGCGGTCGCGGCGCGCAACTCGTCGAAGGCCGCCTTGGCTGCGCCCTGTCGGTCGGCGGCTTCGGGGACGGGAATGCCCGGCGGGGCGGCGACGATCGGGTCGGCGACCAGCGTCCGCCAGCCCTCGACGTGGGCGAGTACGACCGCCAGATCCTCGCGGGCGCGGGAGTCGGCCGCGGTGACCCGGCGCAGCACGCGCAGTTGGGCCTCCTGCCGGATGCGGCCCTGCTCGTAGGGAAGCAGGTATTCGGGCTTGCCGGTCAGGGCGTAACCGCGGATCCCTGTCTCCTGGTCGACGAACGCGGCTTCCAGGCGCGCGGACGCGATCAGCGCGGGCGTGCTGCGGTCCACGAGCCGGCCGTTGACGCCGGTGGAGTGGACGAACACCCACGCCCCCAGCACGCCGAGCGCGGCCAGGACGACCAATGCCGACGCCACGCCGACGCGCAGCCATCGCATGGTCGACCACGGCCGGCCAGGCGCGGGAGCCGGGGGCGGTTCGGGGTCCTCCCCGGGGGCGCCGCCGGCTCGGCGTGAGTGTTCGCGTGATCGCATCGGCCGCGCCCTCTCGTCTCCTGCGCGCCGGGCCCGACGCACGGCAACCCTACGCCGGCGACAAGCTACGTTGTCACGGGGGAGGCGGGCCGCCTACGCTGAAAGCCCATGCGTCGTCGCCGGCCGACGCGTCGAGCGAAGAGGTACCCATGAACGCGGTTCCGGTGGGCCGCACGTACGACGTTGTGCCGGTCGAGGACGACGCGGCGGACGCGTTCCTGATCGAGGATTCCCTCCGACACCTGGGCACCGCCCGCCGGATCGCCCGTGTGATCGACGGGGTGGAGGCCCTCGAGCGGTTGCACACACCGGACGTCGGGCGCCCCGACCTCATCGTGTTGGACCTGAACATGCCGAGGATGAGCGGCCGTGAGCTCTCGGCCGTGCTCAAGCAGGAGCGGGAGCTGCGGACCATCCCGGTGGTGATGCTCACCACCTCGGACGCGCCGAAGCACGTGGCGGGCGCGTGCGGCGAACACGCCAATGCCTACGTGACGAAGCCGGTCTCCCTCGACGAGTTCGCGCGAGCCGGCCGCGGTCGGGGGACGAGACGGGATGCGCAGTTTAGCTATGTGGCTGCGGAAGCCGGGGCATCGTGGAAGAACGCGTCGATCCCGCGGATCGCGGACAGGAAGTCCTCCGCACGCGCCGGTTTGGTGACATAGGCGTTGGCCTGGAGGTCGAAGGCCATCGCGACGTCTGCGGGCGCGGTGGAATTCGTGAGCACCACCACCGGGATCGCGCGCACGTTCGGGTCGTCGTTCAGGGCCGTGAGCAGTTCGCGACCGCTCATCCGGGGCACGTTCAGGTCCACGACGATCAGGTCGGGACGCGTGCTCGACGCGGCGCGCAGGTAATCCATGGCGGCGGCGCCGTCCTCGACGCGATGCACCGCCCGGGCCCTGCCCTGCGTCCGCAGCCCCTCCTCGATGAGGAACCCGTCGGCGAGGTCGTCCTCGACCAGGAGCACGTCGTAGACCCCCGCGGTCGAGGGAGGGTCGTCCTCCGGCAGGGGGCGCGAATCGGGCGTGGCGGCGAAGACCAGCCCCGGCCAGCGTTGCCGCGCGGCCTGCCGGCTCATCCACCAGGCCTCCCCCAACTGCGGGTAGTTCGCCCCGGTGGCGGCGGCCACCGCGGCCTCGCCGGCGGCGCGCCGCTCGACGGCCCTGCCCAGGTAGGCCAGGATCCGCAGACGGGTCAACGCACCCGCGTCGCCCGCGTCGAAGACGCGATCAGCGAGTCGGCGGGCAAGATCGTCGACGGCTGCGTCGGCCAGCCGCGCGATCTCGTCCTCGGTCAACGCGGAGGCGAAATCTCTCGGCATGGACTTCACCCTACGCAGCACCGGCCCGGCGGACCACCACCGGTGCCCACCCCACCCCCAGCCGACCCGTCGATCGCGCGTCGGCGAAGGACCGTTGTGCCGGCCGCACCGGGGGCCGCTGCCCCGGCCCGATGACCGCAGGGTTCACATTGCGCCGATGCGGCGCGGGGCCCGGGCAAGCGGCCGCGTTCCGCATAAAGACGTGGAGAATATTCGATGGCCGTGCCGAACGACGCGGTGGCTCTGACTGCGCGAAGTGCCGACCACGGACACCCGGCCACCGAATGGGCCGACAGCGAGCAACTCTCCCGCCGGGAAGCGGTGCGCCGAACTCCACGCCGTGAGGGAGTATGCGCCATCGTTGCCGGAACCCGGCAGCGTTCCACCGCCGTGACCGCGAAACGCTGATGCCGATCGGCCCGACGCGCCGGGCCGATCGGTAGCCGCGTGGCGACCGAGGACACGGATCCGGAGCCCGTGGCGCCTCGCGCGTGAAGGGGTCGCGCGGTCGGGTGCTCAGTCGCCCATCCGAGCAAGGACGCCCGCGAGTTCGCCGACGATCGGGTGGCTCGGGCCGTGCGTGCTGCGGTAGCCCTCGATCGCGTCCCGCAGCAGCGGCGCCGCCTCCGCATTATGGCTCTGGTTGGCTCTCATCGCCGCCAGGTCGACCTGCGCCTCGAGGGTCGCCACGTGCCGAGGGCCGTGGATGCGCCGGTATGCGTGGAGAACTTCGGTGAGGAGCGTCTCGGCCTCGGTGATGCGGCCGAGGGTGTGGAGCACGACGGCGCTATTGGCCCAGGCACCCCACGTGTCCGGGTGGTCGTCCCCCAAAAGCCGAACGGGCGCCGACCAGCTCGCTGTACGCAGGGCCTCGTCGTGGTTGCCCTGGCGGGTGAGCACGGCACCGAGGTTGTGTTGCGCGATCAGGGCCGGGGCGGTTGTGCCGTCGACGTCGGCCGGGATCGCCCGGTACATGTGCTCGGCCTCGGCGAGCCGGGTGGGCGAGCCGCGCAACGAGCCCGCCAGGATGTCCCTGCTTCTCAGCGTGTCGGGATGGGTGGCGCCGAGGGTACGGGTGTAGCGGGCCACGGTGTCCCGCATCAGACTCTCGGCTTCTTCCCGACGGTCGAGGTCGAGCAGCGCCATACCCAGGTTCGATGCGATCTGCAACGGCCGGGGATCGCTCGGGCCGGGCAGCCGCGTCCAGCCCGACAGTGCTTCGCGCAGCCACCGTTCGGCGGGGACGGGACGGCCGCCGTCCTGGAGCAGCCTGGTGAGGTCGTCCAAGACCGCAAGTCTGTTCTCCTCGTCGTCCGTTCGGGCCCCGACCAGCCAGGTCAGCAGCTCGACGGCGTCGTCGGTCCGGCCGGGTACGGCACCCACTGCGACTGCGTACCGATGCAACGCGTGCAGCGTCTCGGGGTCGTACAGGCCGAGTCGTTCGCGTTTGTTTTCGAAGTCGAGGCCGGAGGCGTACTCCGGGGTCGGATTCAAGCGGACCGGGGTCGGTGGTGGCGGCGAGAACGTGGGCGGTGAGGCGGGCGGCGAGAACGGCCATGCCGGGGTCGAGGTCGGCGTGCCGGCCTTCGGGCAGGTTGACCTCGACGGCTTCCAGGACTTCGACGGGCAGGTCGTCCAGGGTGACGAGGGCGGTGAGAGTGGCGCCGCCGGCGTGGAGGGCGAGGGTGGGGCGGGCGGTGAGCAGGGGCACGAGCTGGGTGGTGACGAGGTGCGGCCAGCGGGCCGCGGCGGCGACCAGGACGGCGAGGGCGGCACGGACCCGACCAACAGCCCGCTCCACGGCATCCGTGGTGGTGCCGGTGTGCGCGTCGGGTGTGTCGTGGAGCAGGCGTGTGGGTGCGGTGGTGGCCCAGGGATCGGGGATGGCGTGGGCCAGGTGGTGGCCGGGGGTGGTCAGCGCGAGGAAGTCCTCGGCGAGGCGGTCGGGATACAGCGGTTCCAGGACGGTCCCGGCGTGCGGGTCGGCGGGCGGATACGGGACGGCGTGGTCGGTCAGGGCGCGGTCGACGGTCTCGCCCGTGCAGGCGCCGATCGCGACGAGCGCGGCGTGGCCGGCGTCGTGTTGGACCACGCCGGTCAGCGCGGCGGTGTAGACGGTGCGGGCGAGGGTCTCGGCGGGGACGGACACGCGCCGGTTCTCGTGGAGGGTTTGCCAGTGGTCGCGTTCGCGGTCCAGGAGGTAGCCGGAGATCCGCCCTGGCGCGTCGAGGTCGGTGGGAGTGCGGGTGCGGTGGGCGTCGACGGCGGCCAAGGCGGCCATGTGCACGGCCGGCACCTGCCCGAACCGCTGTGGATCCCCCAGCGCGGCGGGCGCGGCGATCCGGTGCGGATCGGGCACGTCCAGGGCGGAGGCGAACCGATCCCGGGCCGCCGCGAACAGCGCATCGGCGTCAGTGCCCTCGTCCTCGGTAAAGCGGAGGCAGCGCCAAGACGTCGGTGTCCACGTCGAGCCGGTCCAGGCGATGCGCCAGGGTCTGCCACCACAACCCGGCCGGACGCGCCACCAGCAGCACCCGCGCCCGACGCCCCTGCCCGGCGGCGTGGGCAAGCAGCGTGAGCAGGTCGGTCACCGGCCACCGTTCCGCGTAGTCGAGCACCAGCAACACCCCCGCCGCCAACTTTCCTTCGCGGGCCGGCCCCTGCCCGAGGCCACCGGCCCCCGAGGAAGCGTTCGCGTCCGCGGGGGAGGGGTCGGAGGCGTGCCAGGCCTGCAACACCTCCTACCCGCCGCTGCGCTCGCGGGTGTGGGCGGCGAAGCGGGCGGCCAACCGCGTCTTGCCCTGCCCACCCGCCCCATGTACCAGCAGCACCGACACCGCCCCCGGACCATCGCGCCACGCGGTCAGCCGCGCCAACTCCGCGCCGCGCCCGGTGAAGTCGATGAGTGCATACCGTGCCTGCAGCAAACGCGCGGGTTGCGCCCGTGCCTGCGCGACGGTCGGCGCCGCATGCTCTTTCGGGAAGGCGTCGACGCGGTACAGCGCCCGCTCCGCGCCGGTGTTCGCGGTGACGTGGACGTCCCCGACGACGCCGGACACCTGGGTCACCGGCCCGTACACCACCGACCCCGCCACCCACTGCCCCGGCCGCGCCCCCGCGGTCCGCGCCGGAATGCCCGCCCCGGCCCCGCCCTCCCCGGATCCGCGTCGCGGGCCGGTCACGGGGCCTCCTCGATGTCGACGTCCCCACCGGTGTCCCGTACCTGCTCGACCGGCCCGGAGACCGTACTGCCGTGCACCCGCTGCCCGTCCGACGGCGCGGCGCCGCCCGCGGGCGGCGGTGTGCCCGGCCCGGCCGGGGGCGGGGGCGGGACCCGGTGCCGAGGCGGACGATCCGCACGTTCCCCCCGGTGCCGGACACCTGCGCAATGCCGCCGCCGATCACGCTGTCGGTCACCGACTGCCCACCCGACGCGGGGCGTTCGCGCCACACCCCGACCACCGAGACCACCAACCCGACCAACGCCACGAACAACCCGAGCACGCTCGCCCACTTGTCCGCCTCGTCCAACCCCACCACCACGAGGTACACCGCCAATCCCACCAGCGCCGCACCCGCCACCACACCGCCCACCCACGCCTGCGTCTTCGCCGTCATCCCCCCATCGTCCGACCGTGACCCCCGTCGCGGAGCCCACTCGGGCCGACGGTGACCGGCCCGTGACTCCGACCGCCCCGCGACACCCGCCGTGCCCATTGGGATCAGGCTGCCGTGGAGCGGGTGGTCGCCGACCACACACCGGGCCTGTACGGGCCGGTCCTGTCGAGGTGACGTGGCCCGAGCGGGGTCGGGAGGGCGGACGGGTTCCCCGGGGCAGGTCCGCTTGCCATTCTTGACGCACGTGCGCGGGGTGGGTGACGAGGGGGACGTGTGGCGAACGTGCGTTCTTTCGTGAGCGGTTACTGGCCGCTCGCAATCGTTCCTGTCGTGGCGGTGGCGCTCGACGCGGTCCTCGCCTGGCGCGGTCAGGCATGGAGTCTCGCGGACTGGGCGTCGAGCGTGGTGCTCGGCGCCCTGGTCACCGTCACCGTCGGCATTCTGCTCGCCCGCCGCCAGAGCCTGATCCAGGAAGCACTGGCCGACCTCGAACTCGTCGAGAAGGTCGCCGTGTTGTCCGCGCAGGTCCCGCACCTGCGCAACCGCTCGTCCTCGGGCGAGATCGTGCGCGTCTGCTACGACGCCCGGGCGGGCATGGCCCTGCTGCCGCTGGCCCGAGGCACCATGCAGACGGAGTACCTGGAAACCGTCGGCGCCGTCCTCGACGAGATCGAGCGCCGCCTCGCCACGTCGCTGGACCTCCACGCCACCTGGACCGGGGACGAATGGGACCGCTTCCACGACGTCGTATCGCGCCTGGCCGAAGCCGCGCGGGTGGCCGCGCGGCGATCCGCGATCGTGCGCGCGCACCGGACCGCCACGATCGACCCCGTGACCCGCCGCCTGGGCGCCTTCACGGGTACCCGGGTGCCCTTCGAGGTGTTTCACCACCACTACACGCGCGGTCGGGATCGGATCCGTGTCCGGCTCGACTGGGATCGATTCGCCCGCCTCGTCGACGCACCCGGCGGAGGGGTACGGATCGAGCGCGTGCAGACGGTGATCGAGCCTCGCGACCTGGCCGCCCTGGCTCCCTACCGCTCGCCCTGGTACCACGACCCGGCGTTCCCGTCGCGGGGAGAGGTCGACCACGACGATCCCGGCGCCCACCCAATCCGGCACGAGCAGGCGGTCCACGACCGCACACTGGTGGCGCCCGGACGCGATGCCCGCATCACCGCGGTCGAGGACTGGTATTCCGCCCGGGCCATCAGCGGCCCCATCCACCTCACGCTCGCGACCTGGGCCGTCGCCCCCGATCGCATCCTCGTCCTGGACGGCAACCACCGTCTCGCCGCGGTGGCACGGCTCGTCGGCGACGGATGTCCCGCCACGATCACCGAGTTCCGCATCACCGGCGCCGGCGCCGTACTCCCTCCCTTGGTCCCGGACCTGGCCCACCACCTCACCGGACCGATCCCCTGAGTCTGCGGAGTCTCGGGACGAGCAGGTCGCAGCCGCTTGTGCGGCCGGGGGTCCGGTGTTCGGGGCCCCAGCCCTCTCGATGACGTCTCGGCCGTCTCTGGAGGAGCGTTCCGTCGCCCGTTTCGGTTGCTCCGTTCCGGCTGTTTTGAAAGGTCCTGTCGATCGATCATGTGTTGACCATTGGGTTTGCAGAATCCGAGAATTTGAATCCTGACCGTGTGGCCCGGGGTTTTCCCCAGCAGCAGGCCCGAAAACGGGCCATCCTCATCCGCGCCCGACCCGCGCGCCGAGCCCGCGTCCGGCCCCGATCCGACGGACCGTTTGCCCGTCGCCGTGTGTCGTGAACGTGAGAAGGAGCCCGGATCGCGGCGGCGCCTGGCGTGTTCTGGCGCTCCAACGAAAGACGTGTACCCGCGCGCGGATCGGCGCGCCGATCCCGCCGGTTGGTCTGCGGTGCAAACGACGGGCAGCGGGCGCGCGACAGCACGGTCGCCGGGCCGGTCGACCAGGTCCGTGGCACCGGTGGGGACGTCGAGATCGAGGAGGGCCCGTGACCGGCCCCGGCCGCAGGTTCGGTCGGTGGTTCCGCCGCGACACCCCGCCCACCCCCGGACCCGGGTCCGGCGAGGTCGCGGCCGGGCGGGGCGCTCCGGCGGCGGCGGGGGTGCGGCCGGGCCAGTGGGTGGCGGGTTCGGTGGTGTACGGGCCGGTGAACCAGGTCTCCGGCATTACCGGTGACGTGCACATCACCACGCACACGAGCGTGGAATGGCCGGTGTACCGGGTGGAGACCTTCCCCGCCGAGCGCCCGGCGCCGCCGACCGCGGCGCGTGCACGGGCCCAGCCCGCCCGGTTGTTGCAGGCGCGGTACGCGTTGGTGGGGTTCACCGGCCGCCGGAACGAGTTGGAACGGTTGGCCGTGTGGCGTGACGGTCCGGCCGGGGTGTCGGTGCTGCTGTCGCACGGTCCGGGTGGTCAGGGCAAGACCAGGTTGGCGACCCGTTTCGCCGCCGATACCCGTGCCCGCGGCGGTGATTGGGGGGGGTGTTGCAGGCGCGCCACGCGGGCGATCCCGCCCCCGCGGGCGCCGCGTCGGGTGATGCCGGTCTCGACCGCGACACGGGGTCGACGGGAGTGTTGCTGGTGGTCGACTACGCGGAGCGATGGCCGGCCGTCGACCTGACGGCCCTGCTCACGCACTCCATCGCGCAGGGCCGCCGGGCGCGGGTGTTGCTGGTGGCACGTCCGGCGGGACTGTGGTGGCAGACCCTGGCCCAATACCTGGACCGCCACCTCGACCTGGACAGCGAAACCCTGCCCCTCCCACCCCTGGCGGAGGAGCCTAGTCCGGTGCATTCCGGATGAAGGGCAAGTCCCGGACCACGAGCGCTGATGCGATCGGGACGGCCCACCAGTGGACCGCGAACGACCTCACCGTCGTGGCCGAGCGCGTCGCTCGCGACCTGAAGCTCCTGACCCGCAGACCTGGCGGATCCTGCGGCAGATGGGTTGGACGCCGCAGGCTCCGGTGCACCGCGCCGTCGAGCGCGACGAGGCGGCGGTGGCCACCTGGGTGAAGGAGACGTGGCCCCGCGTGGAAAGACGGTGTGGGACCGGGGCGCCTGGCTGTGCTTCGCGGACGAGGCCGGTCAGACGCTGCGTCCGCCGAAGGCGCGTACCTGGTCCCGGCGGGGCCACCCGCCCGTCGTCCCCGTCGGCGGGAACGGCTCGGGACGCATCTCGCTCGCCGGTCTGGTGTGTTGCCGGTTCGGCCGACGCACGCGGTTGATCCACCAGCATCTGTACGACGCCGTTCATGTCCACGACCGGGTGGGTCCGGTCGATCGCACAGGTGAATTGCGGCCTCAGGACAGTTTCGCTTCGGGGGCGTAGGCGGGCAGCTTCTCGAGACTGCTGCGCACGGCCTCGGCGCCGTACTCGAACATCTGCCGCTCGTAGTCGTCGACCGCGCCGAGCAGATCCCGGCGGCCTTCGCCTGCCTCGATCAGGCAGCGGCGCAGCAGGTCGGCATCGCGCAGCGCGGTGTTCGCGCCGTTGCCGCCGGTCGGGGAGGTGGCGTGGATCGCGTCGCCGAGCAGTGTGACCGGGCCGGACGCCCAGCGCTCACCGGGCTTGACCACCCGGATGGACAGCAGCGTGCTGTTGTCCGGGTCGGCTTGCTCGATCAGCGCGCGGAGTTGTGGGTGCCAACCTTCCATCCTGGACAGCACGGCGTCCTGCGCGGTCGAGTCCTCCAGCGAGCCGTTCTGCGGCAGGATCATGGCCCAGCGCACGTAGTCGCCGATGTCGGGCAGCGTGACTTCGGGGGCCAGTTGCTCGGCGGCCTGCTTCGGCGGGGTACGGAAGCGCATCGCGCCGAGCAGCAGGCTGACTCCGTCGCCCGTGATCTTCGAGCCGTAGGCCTTGGACAGGCCGGCGAACTCGTCGGTCAGCGGGGTGCGGCCGATGACGAACCGGACGCCGGTGTCGGTCGGGGTGGTCTGCGGTGAGAGCACCGCGCGGACCGCGGAGGTGATGCCGTCCGCTCCGACGAGCAGGTCGGCGGTGGCCGGGTCGCGGCGGGCGAACCGGGCTCGGACCTTGCCGTCGGCCGGCACGTCGTAGCCGGTCAGCGCGGCATCGGTGTGCACGGTCAGGCCCGTCAGCAACAGGTGTCGCAGCACCTGCCGGTCGACCACGATGCCGGTCCGGCCCGCGCCGAGCCTGCCGATTTCGTTCAGCCGCGGGTCCAGGATCAGCTGTTCGGCGGAGGCGTCCATGACGATCTCGCCCAGCAGCGGGTGCCAGCGCGTCGGCAGGCAGTCGCGCACCGCCTGGAAACCGGTCTGGTTCAGCACGAGCCGGTAGCCCTGGAATCGTGCGACGATCCCCGGGTCGCGCTCGAACACGTCGGCCTCGATCCCGGCACCACGCAGACCCTGCGCGAGAGCCAGACCTCCCAGACCGGCTCCGACAACGGAAACTCGCATCACTTCCACACACCTCTGGGGCATCGCTACGAACTTAGTTCGTGGTTCTGACGAACTAAGTTCTACTCAACGAACTTAGATCGTGTCAAGGTATAGTGGTCGGCATGTCCGCCGATCCCCGCCAACGCCGCGCAGCTCGCCACGCCCAACCCGCAGCGGAGACCGCCGCGTCGGCGCCACGCAGGAAGCCGATCACCGTCGAACGGATCACCGACGCCGCCCTGGAAGTCGTCGCCACTGAGGGGTATGACGCGCTGACCATCCGTCGGGTCGCCGCCGTGCTCGGCACCGGCCCGTCGTCGCTGTACGCGCACATCGTCAACAAGGACGACATCGACGATCTGCTGATCGGCAGGCTCTACGCCGAGGTCGTGCTCCCCGAACCGGACCCGGCTGCCTGGCGCGAGCAGCTGCTCGCTGTGTACACGCAGATCCGCGACCTGTACCTGAAATACCCCGGAGTCTCGCGCGCCGCGCTGGCCGTGGTGTCGACCAACCTGGCAACGCTGCGGGTCGGCGAAGGAATCCTGGCGATCCTGCTCGCGGGCGGCATCGAACCGAGGACGGCCGGATGGGCCCGCGACGCGCTGTCCCTCTACGTCAGCGCCTATGCACTGGAGCAGTCGCTGGTCCGGCAACGGCGCCGGCACCAGGATCAGGAATGGGTGCTCAGCCACACGGAGTTGTTGGACCGCTTCACCGCACTGCCCGCCGAGAAATTCCCTTTGACTCGACGCCATGCCGCCGAGCTGATCTCCGGCACCGGACACGACCGCTTCGAGTTCGCCCTCGGCCTGCTCATGAACAATCTGCGGCCCGCATCCGGTTGACCTGCGGAATGCGGTGGCCACGGTGAGCCGCGACAGTCCCAATGCCGCCGATCCCGGCTCCGCGCCCGGGAGTTGGACCACGGATCCTGCGCAAGACTGTCCGGAAGAACTACGTAGTCATGGCATTCGAGTGAATCCACACTCATCTTCTATCCGTTCGGTTGGCGTAGTGCTGCTCTGGATGGTGTAAGCCACCTCGACATTCGAGGGGCGGAGCGATCGCTTCGTGATCCGCACGCACCGCCCTCGGCCTGTGTGCGATCTTTCACCCGCCGAACCGGCGCAGACGCGGTGACCCGGGCCGGACGTTGCACCGACGGGCCCCCGGACGCGGATCCGTCGGTCCCGGTCGATCCCGGCGTCGACCGCCGTGCCGATGGCGCGAGTTCCGCCCTCGCCCGACACTTCGCCGGCACGTGTTCGTGCCCGATCACCTTGGACTCCTTCGGGAAGGTGCCCGCATGTCCCTCCTCGCCATCTCCGCAGGTACCGCCTCGTCCCGTGCCCGTGCCCGTCGACGCGCCGGACGAGAACGGCTACCAACTCACCGCCGACCCCTACGGCGGGGCGACGTGGAGCAGGGTCACCGGCAAGATGTTCGTGATCGACGACGCGTCGGCACAGGCGTGTTCGGGCGCGGTGATCCGCTCGACGCATCGCAACCTGGTGCTGACCGCCGCGCACTGTGTCTACGACCAGAAGACGAGGAAGTGGAAGGGCGCGGACGAGTTGTCGTTCGTGCCCGCCCGCGGCGAGGATTCCACCGGCCGCAACAAGCCGGTCGACCAGGAGAAGTACGGCGTCTGGACCCGCAAGAAGGCGTACATCCCGCCCGAGTACGAGGACGGATCGTCCGCGAAGGCCACGCATCCCGACCACTACGACATCGCCGTGTTCACCGTCGAGGACCACGCCAAGTCCCAGGGCGGGAGCATCGACAAGCCGATCGAGGACGTCGTCGGCGGCCTCGACCCGCAGGTCGTGCCGGCGGGAGGGTCGGTCCAGGGTCGCCTGGTCGGCTACCCCGGCCCGCCCCGCTACGCGGACGAGGACGAGGCCACCCAGCGCTACTGCGCCCTGGGGGTGTGGAAGGCCGGTACCGACGCGTCGTCCGATCTGAGGAACGAGCAGGCCTGTCTGGGCTACGACGGCAACAGCGGCGGCCCGGTCGTGGTCCGCGACGCCAAGGACGCCGGCGTGTGGAGGGTCGTCGGTGTCCTCAACGTCGTCTGGATCAAGGGAAGTTGGCACGCCACCGGCGCGGCGCCCGTCTCGGACGCCCTGACCGCCCTGATCGCCCGCGCGACCAAGGACGGCTGACCGACCGCGCCCGACCCGGCCGGGACGGTCGCCCGTCGCCACACGACGAGACCCTCGCCGTCCGCCGCCGCATTTCACGACATCACGCCTCCCCGAGGCGGGACGGCGGGTACGGCCCGGCGTCGCAGGGCGCCCGGAGAACATAGCGAGGAGCATTCCCATGAACATCACCAAGACGGCGATCGCCGTGGTCACCTCCGCGGCCGCGTTCGCCGGCACGGCGTGGGGCGGTGCGGGTGTCGCGACCGCCGACATCTTGAGCTTCGAGTTCACCGTGAAGGTCCAAAATCAGGGCAACGGCGAGTTTCTCGACCACACCCACAGTCCGCACGTGCAGACCGCCCCGTCCAACGTTCACCAGGACTGGACGTTCAAGGAGGTGGGGGAGACCCGTGAGGGTGTCGGCATCTATACGATCCGTTGGGGCGACGTGAGTTGCCTGACCGATCTGGGCTCGCCCAAGGGGACGGTGCTGCTGACGCACTGCGACCGCGACGTCTCCTCCCAGCGTTGGATCGTCGACGTCTCCCAGGAATACACCACGATCGTGCCCCAGGACGACGAGAGCAGGGCCCTGCAGACGAACGACCACGACGCCTACGTCACCCTCACCCCCCTCGGCTCCGCACCCACGCCCCGACAGTCGTGGACCCTCCTGCAGGAATAGCACCGCCACTTCCCGCGCTTCTTCCCCCCGCACCGTGTCTGGGATCCGGGACCGCCCGGTGCCCGCCTCGACGTCGTGATTCGCGACCGTCCAGCGCGAACGGCGAGCCCGCGTGCTGCCGTTGCCGGCTGCGTCGACGTCCGTTCCCCGCCCGGCACCGCAGGTGGCGAACGGGGGGATGGGAGCGGACCGCCGCCGCCCGGCCTCGCAGTGCGCGGGCGGTAACCCGACCGGGTTCCCGCCCGCCACCCCGTGATCGAAGGCCGGGTCGGCGCGCGGCGCCGGTCCGGGCGAGCGTGCGAAGTCCCAAGCCCCGGACCGAAACCTGTTCCCGGACCGTCCCGGCGGGCGGGAGTTCCCCGCACGCGACCGGGCGCGTGCCGGCCCCGCGGGCCCGATCCCGGGGACGCGCGCATGTCGGGCACGCGTGTCGGATGCGCTCGCCGGGCGTCGAGGCCCGTCCAACCCCGCATGTGAAAGGCGATGTGTCATGACCGTTCTCAAGCCCGGCCGCATCATCACCTTCGCCGGTACCGGCGAACAGGGCGACGACGGCGACAACCTGCCCGTGATCCGGGCCCGCATCGCGGACATGACGCAACTCGCCGTCGCCCCGGACGGGTCGGTGTACATCGCCGGCTACGACCCGAGCCGCCCGGAGGAGATCCAGTGTCGGGTGCGCGTGATCGACCCGCAGGGGACCATCACCACCCTGTTCGGCGTCCCGAGCCTGTCCGCGATGGCGGTCGACGCGCAGAGGACCCTGTACTTCGTCGGCCGGATCGGCGATCAGGTGGGGGTGGCCGCGGCCCGCCCGGGGAGCGGTCCCGCGCTCCTGAACCTCGAGTACCACGGTCCGCCCGGCCTTCTGGCATGGCCCTACGGTGTGACCCTCGACGGCGACGGCCGCCTGTACCACTCCCTCTCCGGCGAACGCGGGGTGGTGTTGCGGTCCGATCCGGCCCGGACACGGTTCGACACGTACGTCGAACTCCCGTGGCCCACGGACCTCGCCCTGGACGGGCAGGGCATGATCGCCATACTTGTCGCCGACGCGTGCGAGGCTGTGCGTGTGCCCGGAAACGCCGTACAGGCGACGGCGCGACCAGAGGACATCCGTAGGTTGGCCGGCTATGGCGTCTCCGACGAGCGGCGTGCTGCCTGGTGCCGGATTCCGCACAGGACGGTGTCGAGGAGTCGCTCGAACTCCGCTGCGGATCCGAAGTCGGCCTGGAAATGCGCGACGGCGGCCAGGGTCGGATATGCGGAGGAGTCGAGCGCGGGCATCTGAGAAGGGCCGTCGGGGCCCCCGCTGAGGACTGCCGTCAGATAACCGTTGAGGAAGCCGAACAGCGTGACCGGCGCATCGGCAGTGACCTGATCCGGCAGGCCCGCCCGGCGCATTGCGGCCACCAGGCGCTCCAGGACGGCCAGGGCCACAGGCGAGCTCTGGGGGCGGGTGACCAGCAGCGGGAACACCCGTGGGTGCCGGTACGCCATCTGCCGGTAGCTGTGCGCGGTTCGGCGGGCCGCCTGTTCCCAGTCCTGCGTCGTCTGGTCGTCGCCGAGTTCCACCTCGGCGATCACGGCCTCGCAGATCGCGTCCAGCAGCGCCGCTTTGCCCTTGATGTGGTGGTAGATCGACATCGGGTCGACTCCGAGGTCGTCGGCGAGTCGCCGTACCCCGAATCGGTCAAGGCCGTGGCGGTCGACCAGGGCGACGGCGGCGACGGCGATCTGTCCGCGATCCAGTCCTGCGGACGTACCGCGCCTGCGTCCGGTCATGTCCGCTCCTCCTCCTTGGCAAACCTACAACGTAGAATCTACAGTGTGGTGCAAATCTACATCGTAGGTTTGCAGCACACCGGAGGAGAGAGACGTGAACGAGGCCTCTACTGCGCAGTGGCCGCCAGAGCCGGACTTCTCCGCGATCACCACCGACGAACTGTTCGCCTACCGCGACGCGGAGAACGCCTGGCGGGCCTCCACCGCGGCGCGGGCGATCCTCGGAGAGCCGGACCCCGCCGCGGCCGTGGGCTGGACCGAGTTGGTGCTGCCGGGGCGCCGCCTGCCCGTCCGGGTGTACCGGCCGCTGCCGACGGGCGACGGGGAGGCCCATACCCGGCCCGATCTGCCAGCCGCGGTCCACGTGCACGGGGGCAGCTTCGTGGGCACGGCGGCGCAGTGCGACTGGATCAACAGCCACCACGCCGTCCACCTGCCCGCGGTCGTCGTCTCGGTCGAGCACCGCCTCGTCGGCCCGGACAGCCCGCCGGCGAACGCCGCCGACGACGGCTGGGACGTACTCCGGCACGTGGTGCGGCACGCCAGGCAGTGGGGCGTCGACCCGTCGCGCACGGCTGTCTTCGGCGAAAGCTGCGGCGCGCTCATCAGCGCCCTGACGGCCATCCGGGCCCGGGAGGCCGGCCTGCGGCTCAAGGCACAGGTGCTGGTCAACCCTGCCGTCGATGTGACCGGAACGATGTACGACCACCTCTCGATCGACCAGTACGGATACAGCCCGAGCCTTGCCGTACCACAACTGCAGTTCTTCCAGCGGCTCGCCGTCCCGCCGGGATCCGACGCCAGCGCGGTCTCACCGCTGTACGCGGACGACCTGGGCGGTCTCGCCCCCGCACTGGTCGTGGGGTGCCGACCCGAGACGCGGTCGCCGACCACGGCCGCCGCTACGCCGAGCGGCTGCGCGCGGCCGGGACGCCCGTGCGGCTCACCGAACACCCGGGGGCACGGCACGCGTTCCTCACCCTGCCGGGCGTCGAATCACAGGCCGGGGCGGCTCGGGCGGAGATCCTCGAATTCCTCCGCGCGGCCCTCATCACGTAACGGAGGAACGATGCCCATGACAGGCGGACGAAAGGCAGACGGATGACCTCCACACCCCATGAGCGGCGGGCAATCGGCGCGATGTACATCGGACTGGCGCTCACCGTCCTGGCGACGGCGGCCCCGTACGCGGACCGCGCCACCAGCCACCTACTGGCCGACCACATCCGCGCCGGCTATCCCATGTACACCGACGCCCGGGTCGAGTCGGCCGTCACCGCCTACCTGGTCCTGCTGTCCGTCGTCGGAGCACTCGGCGTCCTCGCCTGGCTCTGGACGATCCGAGCCGTCAAGGCGAGGCGGTGGGCGCGGACCGGCTCGATTGTGATGTTCGCGCTCGGCATCGGCGCCGGATTGACCGGCCTGCTCACGAGGGACACCTCCGGCGCAACCGGACTGCCGTCGGCACTGGGTTGGGCCGGAATGGCTCCGTGCCTCGCCGGCCTGGCGGCAGTCGCACTGTTGTGGAGACGACCGCGATCGGTATCACGCACACGCAAATCCTGATCATCACCTAGGAGGAAACCGTGCAGCGCATCGGCATCATCGGGGTAGGCGAGATCGGGCGGGCCATCGTGACGGGATTGCATCACGAGGGCCGAGCCGCATCGGAGGTCTTCCTCTCGCCGCGTGGCGCCCGCCCGGCCGCGGAGTTGTCCGCGCAATACGAAGACGTCGAGGTGTGCGCCGACAACCAGGAGGTGGCGGACCGCTCCGAGATCGTGATCCTCGCGATGCGCCGCGAGCACCGGCACGAGGCCCTGGCCCGGGTCCATGTCGGCAGCGACAAGGTCGTGGTCAACCTCAGGGCCGGCGTCGGCAACGACGACCTGCGGCAGGTGCTCGGCACCGACGCCCCACTGGTTCGCGCCATCCCCCTGCCGACCATCCGTGAACGTCGCTCCGTCACAGTGGTGTACCCGTCACACCCGGACGTGGACGCCTTCTTCGAGCGGCTGGGCGGCGCACTCCCCGTCGCGGACGAGGATTCCTTCAACGTCCTGTCCGCACTGACCGGAACGCTGACCACCCATTACGCGTATCTCGACACGCTGACCGCGTGGGCCGCCGACCACGGTATCGCCCCCAACGACGCGGACCGTTACGTTCGCGGCCTCTTCCAAGGCGTCGGCCGCTCCTTGGGCGACAAGAACCGATCCTTGGACCAACTCGCTGCCGACCACGAAACACCGAACGGCAACAACGAACGCGTCCGTGGCACCTGGTTCGACGCGGCCAACGCGAAAGCCCTCACGAACGTCCTCGACGGCCTCCTCGCCGACCTGTCACCACCGAAGTCGAGGTAGCCGCGACCTCCATGCCAAGGGTGAGTCCGGCGTCGACCACGACGCGGTCGAGATAGAGGCCCTTGGCGACGGCGGTCACCGCGCACGGCTTCCGGTGAGCTCCACGTCCGGCCAGGCAGCCACCCTCACGGCCGGCGTATCGCGCTCCGCCGCGTCGACCGACAGGCCCCACCGCAGCTTCATCGCGATCCAATTCGCGGTGTACTCACACACGTAGGCTTCGTACTGCGGCATCCACTGCGCCGGATCCTTGTCCGCCTTCGACCGGTTCGACGCCGCCGACACCGCGATCGACAACCGCTCGTGGTCGAGGTCGTTCGCATACGCCTGTCGCTCGACGGCGGTCCATCGCGCTGCTGGAGTCCCACGCTTCGCCGAGCGGGACCATGTGGTCGATGTCGACGTCGAACTGGTCGCCCTGGGTGGTCTCGTCGTACCACGACCACCACTGCCCGGTCCCGGCGGTGATGGTGCACCGTCCGGTGACCTCGGGCCGGACGACGGCCTCGGCGAGCAGGACCTCGTTGCGGGTGCTGCAGCCGTTTCTGTCCGCGTCGACCCAGTGTTTGAACTGCTCGCGGCCGTAGCCGTCGCGGCTGCCCTCGGGACGCACGGGCAGTGCGGCGATCAGCGACGACAGGGGAGCGGTCACGCTCTCGCCGGGTACCGCCGCCGCGGCCGCGGGGGAGGAGGGTGCGAGGGCCAGGAGCGGCAGGGCCGCGGCGATGGCCGACGCCAATGCACGAGAGCGTGTCATGCCCCCACACATAGCGGTTCCGGATCGCGGGACACCGCCAACTCACCCGCTAACGAGGCGGGTTCACCCGAACGCGCCCATCGTGACACGGGCTGCGCACGTGTGATGGCGGCATGCGTCGGGGGATCGCCGACTCCTACCACCCGCGGTAGCCGGCACCCGCCGGCCGGCGAAGGATACGTCCGGGATGCAGGACCGCGCCGGCGCGCCGGGGAAACGACGCGCCGGTTCTCCGGTCTGCGGCGGCCACCTGCGTCCACTGCCGACGCGACGTGCCGGCGGTGGGTCAGCTCCGGTCCCAGGCGTCGATCAGAATGCTGTCCCACACGCTGAGGGCCCGCGTATCGGGTCTGCCGAACAGCGCGCAGGAGACGAGGGTGTCACCGCCTCGTTGGGCGTCCGTGAAGAATCCGAGGTCCGTCGAGCCGATGTCCCCGCTCGGTATGAACTGGACGTGCATGCCTCGCTGTTCGAGGTACGCGACGAGCTCGCTTGTCACGTCGGAGGGCGGGCGGCCGATGAGCCGGATGTCGTCCATTACCACCTGGGGACCACTGCGGGCACCGACGACGACACAGGCCAGGCCGATCGTGTCCACGAAGTACGCGAGGACGTCGTCGCCCGTTCGAGGGCGTGTATTGCGCGTCGGCGGCCGGTACCGGTCCGAGTGCCGGGCGGTCCCGGAAAGTCTGTCACCCGATGCGCACACCGCTTCACTGGAGGGCGACCGTGAGGCGGAGCCCGACTGCCGGCACGGCACCGCCCGGGTGTCCGCCGGTCGGGCGGACGCCACGACTCGGGAAGTGAGGCACGTCATGAACCAGCCGTTGATCCTCGGTCGCAGGGCCGCCGGCCGCTTCGGCAGCGGCAGGGACCGGGGTGGTGGTCCGTTCCGGCACCCTGGTATCGGAACTCCCGACGGGCGCCCTCGTTGTGTCCGGGGACGGCCACCGTTGTTTCGAAGGGAAGTCGCCTGATGGGCGAGAAATCTCGAACGAAGGCGTCACGGCGGGCGGCGGGGGCGAGGTGCGGTATCCCCTGTACGTGGCGTGCGCCCCCGGGGAGGCGGAGGCGGCCGTGGGCGCCGGACGAGCCGCCGAACTGCCACGGTGGCCTGGTAGCGGCACCGGAGAGCACCGCCTCGGGCCCGATTTCCCGCGAATCCGCAGGTCGGGCCGAGACCACTGTTTGTGGAGGGTTCGGGAGCCCGGGCGGAGGGGGTCTCAGGGTGTGAGGACGGCTGGCGGAGTGCACGTAATCGAAGTGTGCGCTATTCCTTGATTCCGGCGTCCTCCGGTCGCGCTTTGATGTAGTCCGTCCAGTCGCTTCCGACGAACCGGGACCATCGAACGGCGGTGTTGGGGTGCATCCCGAGGAAGCCCGCGATGATGGCGGCGGGGGGTTCGTTGGCGAGTCCGGCGAGGGCTGCGTTGCGTGCGGGGCGCGCGCCGATTCCGTGGTGGGCGAGTTTGGCCGTGAGGGTGTCACGGCGGATCGGTTGATCCGACAGCCGCCCGGGGAACGGCAGACGCGGGCCGGTGCGGCTGTGCGGGATCATGGTCTTGGCCATGGGCCGTTCGGCGAGGCCGTGGAGGAGAACTGCCGGCTGCGGTGGCAGCGGGAGCGGGTGTCGGCCGAGTCGTAGGTAGGTGTCGGAGCCGCGTTCTTCGAGGTCTTCGTCGGTGAGGTGCCGGCTGCGGGCGGTGGTGAGGCCGAACAGCAGGAGTAGTCCTCCGGCCGCGCGGACGTCCCGAGGCAGGGTCTCGTCGGTGAGACACCGCTTGAGGAGCCTCCAGCGTTCGTCCTCCGGGAGGAGGTCGTCCGGTTCCTGCTGGACGTGGCGAGGAGCGTTGAGCCTGGGCGTGAGCTTTCGAGCTGCCGTCCAGATGAGGAACGATCGGATCAGGGCCCCGCGTCCCGGTCGTTCGTCGAGCCGGCGGTCGATGAGGTCTTGGTCCAAGTCCTCGACTCGGCAGGCCTGTTCGTCGAGCCAGGTCATCAATGCGAGGGCGCTGCGGACCTCATGGCGGATGCGGGTCTCGGACGAGACCGTGTGCCGCCGCGAGGACGCCCGTCGACGCGCGCGATGCAGGAGGAACCAGTGGACGAAGGGCCGAGCCAAGGCCGCGTGTGACGCGGGCCGCCCGTCGAGTGTGTGTTCCAGCCATGAGCCGGACAGCGCCATAGCCGAGTGGGACATGTACTTCTCGGAGCCCTCCGCGGACCTCCCGGCGCCCGAACTCCTCCACGCGTGGTGGCCGGAGTGGGTCTGCGGTCCGTTCAACGACGGTGTCGAGGTGTTCGCTCTGCCGCAACGGTTGATCCGGGCGTTGGTCGACACCTGGCGACGTGGCTGAGCCCGCGCGACGGCGTCGTGTTCGTCCGGGCCGCGTTCGCCGCACCGCCCGGTGCCGCGTTCATCGTCCTGTACGCCGTGTCGGCCAACACCCGCCGGGACCCGATGGCGTTCGTGACGGCATCCGACGGTGACGGTCGACCCGAATTCGTCGGCCGCCGGGTTTCCCGGCGGTGTCCCATCGGTGGCGACACCGCCCCAGCGGGACGGCGCTACGCCGAATCGCGCACGGTGATGGCGAGTTCGCGTACCACTTCGGCGAAATCCTGGATCAGCGGAGCGTTCGTGCCCTCGGGCCAGGCCAGGGCGACCCTGAGCGGTTCGACGTCGGTGAGCGGGGTCCAGGACAGGTCGGGGCGGGCGTAGTACCGGGCCATGCTCGCCGGGGCGAAGCAGATCGCGGTGCCTTGGGCGACCTGTTCCAGCATTTCCTCGACGTTGTCGTTCGTCGGGCCCCAGCGGGGGGTGGAGCCGTCCGGTCTGGGGTTCACCGCCCACCAGTCGACCCAGTCGCGCGGCGCGCGCTCGGTCCACAGCAGCGGCTCGTCCTTGACCTCCAGGATGCCGATGCCCGTACGCCCTGTCAGCGGGTGCCCGAGGGGCAGGCCGACGACCCGGGGTTCGGTGTGGACCACCTCGGCGTGCAGGTCGGTGAGGTCGGCGGGCAGCCAGACGAAGGCGACGTCCACCCGCCCGTCGCGCAGGGCGTCGGCCTCCTGGCCCCAGTCGAAGCGCTTGGGCTCCACCCGGACCTCCGGATTGCGGCGGGCGAACTCGGCCCGGGCTCGGGTGGTCAACTCGCCCGCGCCGCTGGCCTCGAAGCCGACCCGAAGCACGGCCGCCTCCCGGCTCCGGTGTCGTTTCGCCACGGCGAGGACACGCTCCGCCTGGTGTATGGCGCGCCGCGCCTCGGCCACCACATCGTGCCCGGCGGGCGTTGCCGTGACGCCGCCGGAGTGTCGCTGGAAGAGGGGAAGACCGAGCTCCGTCTCCAGCTTCCGCAGCGCGTAGGACAGGGCCGGCTGGCTCACATACAGGCGTGCCGCTGCCCGGCCGAGGTTTCCCTCCTCGGCGATCGCCACCAGGTATCGCAACTGCCGTAGCTCCATGGCCAGAGCATAACCGTGGGCGATACATGTTCTTTATCGACCGTGTCGATCTTTGTCTTGGACGGCGGGGCCGGTCGGGGGCCGTAATGGAGACGCACGCCGGAACACCACCTCGGCCGTGTTCGCCGGCCCGGCCGGCCACCGAACGACCTACGGAGAACCCCATGAGCGAGAACACCCACACCGCGGCGGCCCCGTCCGGCACCCGTTCCGCGACCGGCAGGGTCTGGCTGATCACCGGCGCCAACTCCGGCTTCGGGCAGGCGATCACCCGAGCGGCGCTCGCCGCCGGCGACACCGTGGTGGCGGCCGTCCGCCGCCCCGAATCCCTCGACGAACTCGCCGCCGCGCACCCGGGACGTGTGGTCCCCGTCGCCCTGGACGTCACCGACTCGGCCCGGATCACCGCCGTCGTCGCCGAAGTGATGCTCTGGTACGGGCGGATCGACGTACTGGTCAACAACGCCGGCCGCGGACTGATCGGTGCCGTCGAGGAGACCACCGACCGCGAACTCCGCGACCTGATGGACCTGCACTTCTTCGGCCCGGCAGCGCTCACCCGCGCCGTACTCCCGCACATGCGCCGCCAGGGTTCGGGCGCCATCGTGCAGATGAGCAGCATGGGCGGCCGGTTCTCCTTCCCCGGCGTGGGCGCCTACTCGGCCACCAAGTTCGCCTTGGAGGGACTGTCGGAGGCGCTGGCCGAGGAGGTATCCCCGCACGGCATCCGGGTGTTGGTCGTGGAGCCGGGGGCGTTCCGGACCGGCTTCGCCGGCGAGGGCGCGCTGGGGCAGTCCGCGCCGCTGGACGCGTACGAGGAGACGGTCGGCCCGGTCCGCGCCGGGCTTCCGGGCAGCGATGGCAAGCAGCCGGGAGACCCCGACAAGGCCGCCGCGGCGATCCTGACCGTGCTGGCCGCCGAACAGCCCCCGCTGCGACTGGCCCTCGGCAACGACGCCGCCGACGCCATCGCCACACGGCTGAAGTCCGCAGTCGAGGAGGCGGCCGCCTGGGAGGCGATCAGCCGGGCCACCGATCTCGACGGGGAGTGAGGAAAGCGGGCGTGCCATCCGCCGTGGGGCGTTCCCATGGCGAGCGATACGCGGCAGACGAAACACGTACAGGAACCGGGAAGGAAGACCGATGGACCGCATCCGCGACATACGCGACGAGGGGGTGGCGAGCCCCGCTGAGAGGAACGAGCCGATCCGCGACCCCCGCCTACTCGCCTCTCCGTCGGCGCACTCGGGACGGACACCGTGAAGGAGCGGACCGCGGCCGGCAGCGGAGGTGGCGCCTTGCCCGACACCGGCGCGGCCGGCGGCCGGTCGCGCCGCATCCCGCCGACGGTGCCGGCCGCTTGCCTGGCCTTCTTCGTCATCACGCTGGACACCACCGTGGTCAACGTCGCCCTGCCGAGCATCGGCCGGCAGTGGGACGGCCAGGTTTCCGCCCTGCAGTGGGTGGTCACGGCGTACACCTTGTTCTTCGCGGCCCTGCTGCTGTCGGCCGGCGCCGTCTCCGACCGCATCGGCGCGAGCCGCGCCTTCATGATCGGGCTGTCGGTCTTCACCGTGACGTCCGCGCTGTGCGGGCTCGCGCCCAACCTCACCGTGCTCATCGTCGCGCGAGCACTTCAGGGCGCCGGAGCCGCCGTGATGATGCCCGCCTCGCTCGCCCTCGTGCGCCAGGCGTACGACTCCCCGGCTCGGCGCGCCCGCGGAATCGCGTTGTGGACCGCCGGTGGCGGTGCGGCGGTCGCGGCCGGCCCCGTGGTCGGCGGCGCGCTCACCACCGGGCTCGGCTGGCGCTGGATCTTCTTCGTGAACCTGCCGGTCGGCGTCGTCGCCCTCGTCGCCATGCGCCGGGCACCCCGCTCCGCACGCGGGACGTCCCCGATGGACCCGGCCGGCCAGGTCACCGCCGTACTGGCTCTGGTGGCCCTGGTGTTCGCGGTCATCACCGGCGGGTCGGACGGATGGACCGGCCCGATGACGATCGGCGGCTTCCTGGTCGCCGTACTCGCCGGCAGCGCGTTCCTTGTGATCGAGGCCCGCAGCAGTGATCCGGCCGTACCACTCGCTTTGTTCCGCAACCGCGCGGTGGCCGTCTGCACCAGCGTGGGACTCGCCCTGAACTTCGGCTACTACGGCCTGGTCTTCGTCTTCACGATCTTCTTCCAGGAGCATCGCGGAGCCTCGGCGCTCACCGCGGGGCTGATGTTCCTTCCGATGACGGCCTTCACCATCCTGGTCAACCTGCTCGCCGGCAGGCTGACCAACCGATACGGGCCGCGCCTGCCGCTGATCCTGGGCCAGGTCGTCCAGGCGGTCGGCATCCTGGGCCTGCTCCTCGTCCACGAGGACACTCCCACACCCTTGCTGCTGAGCCTGCTGGTGCCGCTCGGCATCGGCGGCGGACTCGCGGTCCCGCCGTTGACGGCGGCCATGCTGGAGTCCGTGCCGCCCGAACGGGCGGGCCTGGCGTCCGGAGTGCTCAGCGCCGCCCGGCAGTTCGGCGGCGCGGTCGGGGTCGCCCTGCTCGGGGCGCTGATCGCCGATTCCGCCCACTTCATGACCGGGATGCGGATCAGCCTGATCATCGCGGCGGCCGTACTGGTGGCCACCACACTGGGTGTGGCCCTGTTCCTGCCCGGCAACGACAAGGCCGCGACGCCGGATCGACGGTCACCGCGACGGGGACGGGCCGTCGATCCCGTGCGGCCCGGGTGAGCGCCCGCGGCGCCCAGGGGCCGGTGTGGCCCACGCCCGTCCGCGGGGCGGACGGGCGTGGGCCACCGAGCCGGACCGGGCTCGTCGCATCGTGCGTCGGGGCACGCGTGGGGCGCGCTGACCGCGCTGACCGCGCTGGGCACGCTGACGGTGCGCGCGTTCCGCCGGTGCCTCGGCACACGCGCCGGCGGGACCGTCCGGGCGCCGGCGCCCGACGCGCACCCCTCGGGCGCAGGCCGCCGCGCACTCGTGCGGTGACGCGTGCGGCCGGGCGAGTCGACCTACGCCCGCATCCAGTCGCGCGTACCGAACGCCCCGCACGAGCGGCCGGCGATTCCCGCGGCGAAGGACAGTGCGGCGACGAACGGCTCATGATCCCCGTTGCGTTCGCCGGGCCACCCGGCGACCGCGTACGCCAACGCCCCGTGCAGCACATCACCCGCACCCGAGGTGTCGACGACCCGCACGCCCGTCGGGATCGCGACCTCGCCACGAATCACCGGCCCGGACACCCCGCGAGCGCCCCAGGGAATCGGCAGCCCACCGCGACTGACCGCCGCGAACCGGACCCCGCGATCCAGCAGGTATGCCACGACGTCGCCATCGCCCCCCCGCCGGTCGGAACGCCGCGGAACACACCGCGATGTCGACGTCGCGCAACAACGCGTCCGTTCCGTCCTTCCAACTCCCACCGTCCAGCACCACCCTCCGCCCCGACTTCCGCGCTTGTCGGGCCGCACATCGCGCGACCTCCATGTGGTGGCCGTCCACAAGCACGACACCGGTCTCGCGCACCAGGTCGGCGAGATCGGGCGGCGGCGTCACCGCACTCCCGACCGCATTCGTCGACACCACGGCCCGCGCTCCGGTCGACGCCGTCACCCAAACGGACGACACCGACGGGGGAGAGGTACGTCCCGCCTCGGCATCCACGAGTCGCAGCGACCCCGCCCCGCCGCCGACTCCCGCCAGATCCCCGCGAATCCCGTCCGCCAGCGGGTGCCGACCGACCCCGGTCACCAACACCGCGTCCCCGCCCAGCGCCGCGAACGTCGCCGCGGCATTCGTCGCGGGTCCACCCGCGGCAACCGTCTGGCGCAGCGCGGTCACCTTCTCGTCGGCCCCGGGCACCCGCTCGACCGCCTGGATCACGTCCAGCACGCACAGCCCCACGAACAGCCCACGCTGCCCCGCCACAGCCCCATCCACCCTCCGCCGGTGTGTCCGGTACACCCCCCACTCCGACATGCGTCCGGGGGCCGTGGCACCGCGACGATCGGCGGCAACGGCTCCAACCTCGCATAACGACGAGGAACCGACGCGCCAAGGCGCGCGACGGAACGCGTGCGGTTGCGCATTGGGACTCCTTCTTCGGATGTCGATCCGCGAGCGGCCCGGGGGATCCGGGCGGCCCACCCACCATGCTCGGCCTGTGACGGATTGTCCGACAGGGTCGACGGGGAACCGCGGACAATCGAACAACTGCGGGCGAGGCCGTTGCCCTCACCGCAGGGCCGTGGCCGTAATCGACCGGCCCGTACTGACCCTTGGCGGCGACTACGGCGTCCACCTCGCCTCGGTCGAGGCCGCCCTGCGCCGGTACGGCGACCGGCTCGCGGTTGTCGTGTGGTTCGATGCGCACGACGACCTCAACACCCCGGCATCGTCACAGTCCGGGGCCTTCCACGGAATGATCCTGCGCGCGCTGCTCGGCGAGGGCCCGGCCGCGCTCGTGCCCGAACCGCCCTGCAACCAAGCCGGCTCGTCCGCGCCGCAGTGCGCGCCGTCGACCCGGGCGAGCGTGCGTACGTCGACCGGCACGCCGTCGCCGAGCTGCCCGCAGCTCGACTCGCCGACCCGACGGACCTGGTCGACGCAACCGCCGCGACCGGCGCCGACCACGTACACATCCACATCGACCGCGACGTGCTCGACCCCACCGTGTTCTCCCCGGTCGGCACGCCCGAACCGGGCGGCCTGACCCCGCAGACCCTGCTCGCCGCCGTCACCGCGCTCGTCGAGCGTTACACCGTCGCGAGCCTGACGATCACCGAATACGAGTGAGACCGCCTCCGTCCACGCCCGCGACCAAGGCATGCCGGCCGACATCGTGCCGACGCTGCTTCGGGCCGCCGCCGGCTGAACCCGCCCCGACGCGGCCCGGCAGGGCAGGGCAGGGCCCAACTCCCGGCCCACCGACACCCTCGAAGACGACGCCCACCCCCGCGTCATCACAAGCCACGGAGTGGCCTTCCGTCACCGCGACTACATCGCCGACTGGATGACCGGACAGGCCGGCCGCGAGATCAGCGTGCGGTTCCCCCCACCACACCCACGAGATCGAGGTCTGCACACCTCACGGCCGCCACCTACGTAAGCAGTTCGCCCCACGTCTGGATCGCACAGCGCCAAAGCTCGCCGGCCGGGGCCGCCTGGTCCGTCCCGTCGACGATCGGTCACCGATCGGGCGGCCGATCGCCGCCGCCACCAGATCGGCGACGGTGACGTCGCCGCTCGCTTCGACAAGGCGCTCGACGGGATCGAACATCATGCGAGAGGCGTCGCCGGCGATTTCGAGGACGATCTCCTCCTCGCCGGCGAAATAGCGGTAGGGGGACGCTTACCGAAACACCCGCTTCCGCCGCGATGTCGGGCGTCGACGTCTGTCGGAAGCCGTCGCGCGAGAAGCAGCGACGGGCTGCCGCCGCGATCTGCAACCGGTTCGCCGCCCGACGTTCGGCGGTGCTACGTGGCACGGGTCATACGCCGCTTCGGAAACGAACGACGTTCGCCTTGACGATGGCGAACGCCGGCGCTCACCGTAAGGCGTGAAAGAACATTCACGGGAGCGACCTGCGGGAAGGGAGCACGGTTGTGACCGATGTGAGGCTCAAGGTGGGCGTCTACCGTTACGAGCACACCGAGGCGCTGTTCGACGGGCGGGTCGCGATCGAGGGCGTCGACACCGTCCTGGAAACCTCGCCGCTGGTCTCCGACGTCTTCCGCCGCATGGCCGAGGGCGAACTGGACATCGCCGAGTTCGGGCTGACCTACTTCCTGCGCACCTTCGACCGGGACGACTCGCCCTTCCTGGCCCTGCCGATCTTCCCGAACCGTAACTTCCGCCACTCGGCGCTGTTCGTGAACACCGACAGCGGCATCGAGAAGCCCCGGGATCTCGCCGGCAAGACGGTCGGCGAGTTCGCGCTGTACGGCTCCGACCCGGGTGTCTGGATGAAGGGCATCCTGGCCGAGGAGTACGGCGTCACACCCGATCGGATGCGCTGGGTGATCGGCGGCACCAATCACCCGATCCCCGCCTTCGAGTGGATTCCGCAGCCTGTCCCGGACGGCGTCGAGATCCGTCACACCGAGGGCGAGCAGACCCTGGGTGCCATGCTCGAGGCGGGCGAGATCGATGCCCTGCTGTCGGTCGACGTCCCGCAGGCCCTCATCGACGCCTCGACGACGAAGATCCGGCGACTGTTCGTCGACTACGAGTCGGCCGAGCGCGACTACTACCGCCGTACCGGCATCTTCCCGATGATGCACGTCGTCGCCATCCGCCGTGACCTGGCCCGAGTGCCCGGTCTGACACAGTCGGTGTACCGCGCCTTCAACCAGGCCAAGGAGATCGTGCAGGAACGCTACCGAGCCGGCGCTGCCAAGCAGCACATGGCGGTGATCACCCCCTGGTTCAGCGAACTGTTCGCGGCGAACCGTGCCCTGCTCGGCGAGGACTGGTGGCCCTACGGCCTCGATGCCAACCGCAAGGCCGTCGAGACCTTCCTGCGCTACCACCACGAGCAGGGCCTGTCCAGGCAACCACTCACCTCCGACGACGTCTTCGTCTCCGACCTGCCCGGCGAGGTCTAAGTAGTTGGATCAACGCACCAATTTGGTTCATTGCTCCAAGTGTGGCAGTATCGAGGCATGGCAACACGAGCACGCCCGACTGGGCGGCGTAACCAGGTGCTCTCGCGAGAGCAGATCATCGGCACCGCCGTGGAACTGCTCGACGCAGGCGGCGAGGGCGCACTGACGGTGCGGGCACTGACCGAGCGCCTGACCACCGGCGCCGGAGCGATCTACTACCACGTGGGCAACCGGGACGAGTTGCTGGACACGGCGACGGAAACGGTCGTCACCGCGGCCCTGACAACCCGGCCCGCCCAGACGGCGGCCACGCCGGAGGATGAGATCCGCGTTGTCGCCTTGGCCCTGTTCGACACGATCGCCGAGCACCCGTGGCTCGCGACGCGGCTGATCCTCCAGATCGTCCGCAACCCGGCCGGCCCGGTCACGGTGGGGATCTTCGAGCGGATCGGCCGGCAGGTGAGCGCGCTGGGCGTGCCGCAGGCCCACTGGTTCGACGCGGCCTCGACCCTTGTGCACTACATCCTCGGAGCAGTCGGCCAGAACGCCCGCATCGAGGGCGACACCTCCGGCGTCGAGCCCCATGCGGACCGCGACGAGTTCTTGGGCGCGACAGCCGAGGCGTGGCAGGCCCTCGACCCCGAGGACTACCCGTTCATGCACGCCATCGCCGGCCGGATCAGCGAGCACGACGACCGCGAGCAGTTCCTCACCGGCATCGCCGTCGTCCTCGGCGGCCTCGCCCGTCTGCGCTGACCCGCAGCATCCGTCCGCGCCGACCCGCCGCACCCGGCCGGGTTCACCAACGATCGCTCGGGGAGAACTCCCATGTACGACGTGATAATCGCGGGCGGCGGCCCGGTCGGCCTGTTCCTGGCCGGCGAGGTGGCCCTGTCCGGTGCTTCGGTTCTGGTCCTCGAGCGGGAACAGGAAGCGACTCCACCGTGGAAGACACTCCCGCTCGGGATGCGGGGCCTGAACGCCGCGTCGGCCGAGACGCTCTACCGCCGCGGACTGCTGGAGGCGACGGCGAGGGCCTCGGGCGCCGATGTGGACACGCTCGGCGCCGCCCCCGAAGCGAGCGAGGCGCCCGCACCCCAGGACCTGAGCCACTTCGCGGGAATGACACTCGACGCGGCCGATATCGAGTCGACCGCCCTCCGCTACCGGCTACCCGGTCCGGCGATGGAGGGCTTCATGACCAGCCTGGCGGCGATCGAGCACGTGCTGTCCGAGCGGGCCGCCACGCTCGGCGTGGAGATCGTCCGGCGCGCCGACGTCACCGCCGTGACGCAAGACGACCATGTCGTGACCGTCACCGCCGCCGGACGGCGGTACCAGGGGCGCTGGCTGGTGGGCTGCGACGGCGGGCGCAGCACGGTTCGCACGCTCGCGGGCTTCGATTTCGTCGGCACCGAGCCCCTGTTCACCGGCTACGTCGCCCAGGTCACCTTCGCCGACCCCGACCGGCTGCCCCTCGGGTTCAACCCGACGGCGAACGGCATGTTCCTGCGAACGCCGTTCGAAGGACACCTGGGGATGATGGACTTCGACGGGGGCGCCTTCGACCGCTCCCGGCCGCTCACCCCCAAGCACCTCCAGACGGTGCTGCGCCGCATCTCCGGCACCGACGTGACGCTGACCGAGGTCCACCTCGCGTCCAGCTTCACCGATCGCGCGATGCAGGCGACCACCTACCGCCGGGGCCGCGTTCTGCTCGCAGGCGATGCCGCCCACATCCACTCACCGCTCGGCGGACAGGGACTCAATCTCGGCATCGGCGACGCCGTCAACCTCGGATGGAAACTCGCCGCCGCGGTGCGAGGCACGGCGCCGGACGGCCTGCTCGACACGTACACCGGTGAGCGGCACCCCGTCGGCGCCGCCGTGCTCGACTGGTCCCGCGCCCAGGTGGCGACGATGAAGCCGGGCCCCAACGCCCCGGCGCTGCGCCGACTGGTCCACGACCTGATGAGCACCTCCGACGGCACCACGCACGTCTACCGCACGACGTCGGGTCTGTTCAACCGTTACGACCTGGCCGACGAGCAACCGCTCGTCGGCCGCACCGCGCCCGACTTCCGCTTCGCGGACGGCATTCGCCTGGGCGAACTGCTGCACCGGGGTCGGGGCGTCGTACTCGAATTCGGCGCCCAACGCGTGCTCCGGGACGCGGCCGGGAGATGGAAGGGCCGGATCCGCTACGCGGCGGGACGGGCTCGCAACGACCTCGGTTTCACCGCCCTGCTCGTCCGTCCCGACGGCGTCGTGGCGTGGGCGAGTGAGCACACACCCGATCGTGAGGCGTTCGCGCAGGCCGCCACCCGGTGGTTCGGCGCACCCGACACCTGAAGGCATTTTCGCGGCGCCCGGCGCGACGAGGCGGTGGTCGCCCTCGGCCTCGGCCGGGCCGGTCCCGGCAGCGATGCCGGCCGTCGGCGGTGCCTCGGTCGCCGTGCGTCCCGGATCAGCCCCGAAACCCAAGGCCCAAGGAGCCCGATCGTGAACACTACCCGCAACTCCGCTTCGGCCCCGGAAGCTTCGCACGTCTCCCGCTGGGTGCGGACCTGGGGTGCCGCGCCGCAGGCGCCGGACAACTCCGTCTCCGGCGTCGAACCCTTCGAGAACGCGACGCTGCGCCAGATCGTGCGCGTCAGCGGCGGGGGAGGCCGCATCCGGATCCGGCTCAGCAACGAGTACGGAAGCGCGCCCCTGACCGTCGGTGCCGCTCACGTCGGCCTCGCGGACTCCGACGGCGAGATCCGGCCCGGCAGCGGTCGTGCGGTGACGTTCGGCGGCAGGCCGACCGCCATCGTCCCGGCCGGCGCGCCGCTCTTCAGCGACCCCATCGACCTGGACGTCGCCGCGCTGTCGCGGCTGACGATCAGCCTCCACCTGCCCGGCCGCGTCGACACCGTCACCTGCCATGGGACCTTCCACGCGCTCGGCTGGATCATCCCCGGCGACGTCACCACCTCGACTTCGCTGCCCACGGACGCGATCCCCCTGCCGGCGCAAGGCCTGATCACCGCCGTCGAAATACAGGCCGACAGCCGCATCCGGGCCATCGCCGTCCTGGGAGACTCCCGCGTCGACGGCATCGGCTCCAGCCCCGGCGCGGATCGGCGCTGGACCGATCTGCTCGCCGAGCGGCTGGACAGCCGCGGCGGCCCGACGCGCTGCGTGGTCAGCCAGAGCATCAGCGGAAACCGAATGCTCACCGACGGGATCGGCACCGCCGCCCTTGCCCGTTTCGACCGGGACATCCTCGCCACCCCGGGCCTGGGCCACGTCGTGCTCGCCGTCGGCAACGACCTCGTTTTCTCCTTCGCCCCCGACACCGAGGAGAACTCCGGGTTCCTCGCGATGTTCCCCGGTGACCGGGTCGGCGTGGACGACGTCATCGCCGCCCACGTGCAGCTCGCGGCCCGAGCTCGCGCGCACGGCGCAAAGGTGCACGCCGCGACCATCGCTCCCTACGGCGCCTCCGAAATGTACTCACCCGAGGGCGACCAGGCACGCGAGCAGGTCAACGCCTGGATCCGTACGAGCGGTGCCTTTGACTCCGTCCTCGACTTCGATGCCGTGTGGCGCGACCCCTCCGATTCCACCCGTATCCGCAGCGACCTGCACATGGGTGACAACCTCCACGGCAACGATGCCGGTTACCGAGCCCTCGCGGAAGCCGTCGATCTCTCCTTCTTCGACTGAGCGAGTCCTTGATGGTCCCTGTGAACGCGACGCGGTCGGATGCGGCGGCGTTCGGCGGCGACGATCGCCCGCGTAGGTGGCCCGTTCCAAGCCCGCGCGCTTCCGCGTGGTGTGTGCGTGCGGCCCCGCCCGCCCCACCCGAGAAATGAGCTCCCTCCCGGCATCAACACACCTGACACCGCAGCCGCCCCCGCGGCCGCCGCCCACGCTGCCGCGTGGGCGGTCGAACTCGCCGCCGCGGGCCGGCTCACCCCTGACCGGACCGACGCCTGGAACCGGGTGGACCGCACCGCGTTCGTGCCCGACCGCGTCCGGGTCCCGGCCCCCGAGGGCTACCACCGCCTGGATCGCGGCGACGACCCCGCACGCCGGCACACCCTCGTCCACACCGACACCGCCCTGATCACCCAGGTTCGGCCACGACCGCGACTCGGGCAAGGACGTGGACCGTGCCCTGCCGGCTTGGGCCTGCTCGCGGCCGGGACCGCCCCTGTGACGCCCGCCGGAATGCGAGATTCCGGTGACGGTAATGCGAGATTCCGGTGACGGTGTGGATGTCCTGAATTGTTCTGGTGGGGGTGTTGCGGATCCGTCTAGGGTGCAGGGGCCGTCAACGGACCGGTGGGTGGGAGCCCCGCGACGAGGGTGCCACCGGTCGGGGAGGGGAACGCCGCGTGAGCGGCCACGTCCGGTGCCGCATGGGAGGGACCGGCGCCGTGTGTCGCAAGAGTCCGGTCGAGGCCCTGTCGGCCCGGGCCGGTCCCGCTCTCGCACCCGTCGACACCGCCGGGAGGCCCGGAGCGGACCCGGAGCTCGTGAAGTATCTGCACGACGACCGGCGCAGCCGGGAACGGCTCGGTCTCCCGCGCCCCGCCGAGTCGGAGGAGGCGTGCTACGTCGGGCGGACGACGGCCGTCTGGGTGAACGCGACACCCCGGAGCCCCTCGCGACGCCGGTCGTGATCGAGGGGGTCGGTGATGTGTGCGGACCCTCCGCGCCCGTCCGGGAACTCGGACTCGTCGTCCCCGTCGGCCGACCCGGGCCTCGTACGTACACGCGTCGTGGGGAAATCGGGAGACGGTCCGGACGGGTGTCCCATTCAAACGCTCTGCCGGGAGGAATCGAATGTCCGCGAGCAAGAAGAAAGAACACAGGCCGGCGAAGGCGGTGACCAACGGCGCCATAGCTGCGGTTCTCTCTCTCGGAGTCGGCTTCGTGCCCACCTTCATCGTGGGCGCCCCCGCCGGTGCCGCTACATACAACTCCAGCGAATACAGCACATGGGTCCCCGGGCAGACCAACATTCCGGTCCTGAAATCCCTCATCAAGAGGACCACGATGCTGGACTGGGCGCGCCCCGGCGTCACGCAGACCCTGAGTATGACGAACAACCTCGATCAGAACGTGTATGTGCTCCAGAGGACACACGCCATGTTCGTGCTGGCGGACATGGCGAGCGCGCTCGCCAGCTTGACCTCGGCGAGCGTGGGGGGAGTGGTGACGGAAGCCACGATGCGCGGGGCGGTGAAGGCGGCCGGGGAATGGCAGGATTGGTTCAAAACCGAGATCGAGGCCGAGAACCTGAAGGTGAAGAGAGGTCAGATCGGCGTCCCTCGAGCGCTGGCCAACATCGTGGTCGCCACGGTGAAGAAGGGCAGGGACTTGAACGGGGACTTGAAGACCGTCCTCGATGCCGTCTTCTTCGGCGACAACAGCCTCTTTGACCGGGTGACCAACGCCCAGAGTGCCCTCGCCGACAACGATCCCTTCACCCAGAAACTGGTCGGCCAGATCAAAAGGGAAGCCCAGGTGATCCGGCCGGGGCAAACGGAAAAGCTCTCGGAGGCCAACTACATCGAGAACGCCATCGTCTTCAGTGGGACGAACAAGCCCACCAGTGGCTTCCTGGAGAAGCTGGGCAACCTGCTGCAGGCCGTCAACGTTCCGGGCGCCAGTGGCCTGGCGGGCATGGCTGGGTTCCCCACCCTCGACATGTACGTCATGACGGAGGACGCGAAGAAGATCGCGCACATGACGTCCGCCCCGAACATCACGTGGACCGTCACCGAGGCGAAAATCTTCCCCGACCCCGACGGAACCGTCGGCGACCTGGCCCATCCGGAGGGCCTCGGGTATTACCTGTGGACCGTCACCCCTCCCGTCGGTGAGGATCTCAGTCTGCAAACCTATAATCGGCAGGCCTACAACGCACTGGAATCGTCCGGATTCGACCGGGGCGCCGCGACCCAAATCCTGATCAGGCTACGGGAACAATTCCAGAGCCAGGGCAGCGGGGCGGACGACACCACGGTCGCGAAGGCGACCGCCAAAGTCCTCACCGGGCCAAATTTCCGCAAGCTTCTGTGGCTGGACCTCAAGAACGGCGAAAATGACTCCCCGGAGGCGGTCAAGAATGCGACGTACTGGGCATATAAAGACACTGTCTGGGGCGTTACCCACCCGGCCGGAGGCGCGACGGGCCATGAATCGAACTACATCCGACCCGCATATATCGTGGCGGGTGGCATGGAGTTCGAACAAGGTGCGAGCCACCGCCTCACGGACGACCATCCGAGAAACGTGAACGATAACGACATCGCTCAATACGACGCGTGCCTGAGCGCCACCCGCTACGGGCTCACTTTCCAGGACGCGCAGCGGGCCATTCAGAAATTCGGAGACAAGATCCCTCTCGGCAGTGGCAATATCTGGAACATCGCGGCGCCCTCCACCGATGGAATATGGGCATCCGATATCGTGCAAATTGTCGCCGCCCTCAACGGCAAGATAAAGAACCGCGCGAGAGGCAGCTCCGTGGGCGATAAATTGGTCGCGGCCATCGATAAATTGACCGCCGAGAATTCCAACGACCTGCCACGACTTCGTGCGTGGTGGGACTCGAACGCGAATCTTTCGAAGGACATCCTGGCCGTCCTCGAAGCATAGACATCCGCCACCTCGACCGTCGTGACGGGCCGTCGGATTCTCCGGCGGCCCGTCACGGTTCGACTGCTTCGTCCGGGTCCTGCGGACTCGTTTCGGTGGTCCGGTGTCGGATTCCGTAGCCGTCCGCACCGATGCCTGAACTCCTGCGCACGCGGCCTGGGAGCTCGTCAGACGTGGGATTCTCCATCCGGTTGACTGGTCGGTAGTTCGCCGCAATCGTGGGTGTAGAGCCAGGCCGTGGCCTTCTCGTAGAAGAGGCGGACCGCCACTGGCATCACAAGGTCGCGCATCCGCCGCGTGAGCGGGCCGGCAGTCTTGGCGTCGCGGTTGTCCGAGGCCGCTTTGGCCAGCTTGGCCATGCGGGCCGAGCGGATGGTCTCGTATGTCGAGAGAGCGGCCGCCGCCGAAGGCTCTGTAGCCAGTGACTGCGCCAGGACCAGTGCGTCCTCCAAGGCCATTGACGCGCCCTGCCCCGCGCCGACGGAGTGGCCGGCGTCGCCGAGCAGCGCGATGCGGTCGTTGTGGCGGACCGGGACTGCGTCGAGTCTGTGCATCAGGGTGGGTCGGTGCAGTTCGGTGGTGGCCCCAAGGATCGCGGACGGCGCCCGTTCGTGCCGGTAGAGCGCGGCGAGGCGGCGCAGCCATTCCTCGTCGGTGAGGCCGAGTTCGGGCTGTGCGGGGCGGGAGACCTGGGCCGACCACCAGACCTTGCCGCCGGGGGCGGCGAGGTGGATGAAGGCGCCGTTGCGGGCGAAAGTCAGGTTGAAGACGCCGGGTTCGGTCGCGATGCCATCGGCGACGCCCGAGATGCTGTAGAGGCCTGCGTACTTGGGGGTGGGTGCGTTCGGGTCGAGCAGTGACCGGGTGGCCGACCGGATGCCGTCCGCGCCGATGAGCAGTGACGCCTCCGCGGTCAGGCCGCTCGCGAAGACCGCCTGTACGCCCTCTTCGATGGTGATCGCATCCACCAGGCGCTCACCGGTGACGATGACCGCGCCGGCCGCGAGTGCCTCCGCGCGCAGTGCCTCGACCAGCGCGTCCCGCATCAGGGTCACGCTGTGCAGCTCGTCACTGCTCATCCGGCCCCGCGGGACATCCCCCAGCAGTTTGCCCGAGCTCGACCACATGCGCTGGCTCGGCATGTCAATCCCGGCCCGCTGGACCTGCTCCAGCACGCCGAGGGAGCGCAGCACCCGCATTCCGTTGGATGCCAGGCTCAGGAACGAGCCCACCGGGCCTGCCGGTTCGGTGTACGCCTCGTACACCGTGACCTTCACGCCGAGCCGCCGCAACGCGATGGCGCTTGCCGCTCCGGCTACTCCGCAGCCGATGACGATGACGTTCACGTATGCCCCCTGAATCACAATTCACTGAATCTCAATTCATCGAATGATGGTTCACTATGATGACGGGGGAGGCCACACGTCAAGCCCGAGAAGGAGCCCCACCGCCCATGGGCGTACGCAAGGAGAAGGCCGCCGAGACCGAGGCGGCGCTGAAGGACGCGGCGCGACGACTGTTCGCCGAGCGCGGCTATCTCGACACGAAGATCACAGACATCACCCGCGAGGCCGGTCGCGCCACCGGCTCCTTCTACGCCCATTTCGCGGACAAGGACGCCCTGCTCCAGGCCCTGTTGCAGGACCTGAACGCACAGGCCGACGCGGAGATCGACACGGACGGCCACCCGGGCGATCACGATCTGACCGACCGCGAACAACTGCGCGAGCATCTGGCCGTCACCTGGCGGGTGATCCGCGACCACCTACCGGTGGTCGTGGCCCTGATGCAGACCAACTTCGCCGGCCCGCCCGGCGAGGGCCGCGCATGGGCGAGCCTGGCCGAGGAGACGAGCATCCTCCGCGAGCACCTGGACTGGCTCCGCGATCGCGGTCACCGACTCCCGGGCGACCCCGGGGTGGTCGCCGCGGCCATGGGGGCGATGGTCTCGACGCTCGGGTTCGCGGTGATCACCGCCGGGAAGGGTGGTCCCCGGGTCGCCGACGAGGAGATCGTCGACACCCTCACCGCCCTGTTGCTGCACGGCCTGGCCGGACCCGGGGCGGGCACGGGCTGACCGGTCGGCCTGGTGCGGCCATGCCCTGTAGGCAGCGGTGCAGGGAGGTCCTCGGGATGCCGGTTCGGGGGTGGGTCCTGGTGTGACTGAGCTTGAAACCGGTGCCTCGGGGCGGGGGTTCGTACGCCCTTTCACCCGTCGAGTTTTCTGTCCGTTCTTCCTCACGACTTTCGGATCGGGTCGTTGATGGGGCATCGGGCCTGTCGATGGCGGTGTGTGACGTTGTGGCCGTTGACGGGCGGGGCGCCCACCTGCATCTCGGCGACCCGTTCGAAGACCCCGACGTACTCGCGGCGGCGTTCTTCCCGGACGGATCGCTCCTGGTCGTGGGGAACAACCGAGCGAGCGCCGACAGACCCACGCGCCCAACGATGGCCATGCACGGCCAACGAACCCTGACCACCGCACAACAGTCGGGTTGGCAATGCGGCACCACTCGAACCAAAGCCCGAGATGGAAGGGCGATTTTCTGGCAAAAGGGGTGGCCGAACGACGGGGGTGCGCGAGAGCCGGCTTCACGTACCTGCACACCGCTTCGGGCTCGCCCGCTACGGCGCCTCGCATCCGGAAGAGTCAGTGGCGCGAGCCGCAGAGCGGGGCATGAGGGCTTTCGTGCCGACGGGCCGGTGACACCGTCGCCGGAGCCGTCCGGTCTCGCCAGGGCGTTCGCGTAGCTCTGTGTGGGCGTCACGGGGGGAGGATGCGGTGGCGGAGGAGGTCGAATCCGGCTCGTCCGTGCATTTGTCTCATGATGCGTTTGGTTCGGGTGTTGACGCCTTCGGTGTGTCCGTTGTGGTGGGGTGTGGTGAGCGCGGCGTCGACTGCTGCGCGGTCGGGTTCGAGGCCGTTGGCGAAGGCGTGCAGGTGGGGCAGTTCGGAGGCGCGGGCGGCTCCGATCCATGTCGTGAGCCTGGCGTCGTTCCCTGGGTCGGGGGCCAGTAGTGAGACGAACTCCTCGGTAAGGACATCCAGTTGCGTCGTCTCGGGGCTTGCGGCGGTGGGGTTTCGGATGAGGCGGTGTCCTTCTCGCGGCGGTTGTCCGGCCGGGTGAGGAGAAGACGGATGAAGCGCCTGAGGGTGGTCACGGGCCGGTCGCCCTCGGCTCGGCCCTGGGTGCTGTAGCGGTGGAGGAGGTTGAAGCTGCCGGTGTAGCCGAGTTCCTTGATCTCGCGGAAGAACTGGGGCACGGGCACGGCCGGGTCGACCGCGCGGCGTGCGCGCAGATGGTCCCGGTAGGGGTCCACCAGCGTCGGCCGATAGCGCGGCGCGCGTCGCAGCGTGCCGGGTTCGCGTGTGCGCGCGTAGCGTTTGACGGTGTTCAGGGACACATCCAGCCGGCGGGCGCATTCGAGGAGGCTGACGCCTTTGCCGAGCGGGTCGTGGACCTGGTGCCGGCGCTCGCGGGTGGTCTGCTCGGCGGCCCCGCCGGGCCGGGGCGGGTTGACGGTGGCCCGGCACGAACTGTGCGAGCGGACTTCGGCGAGGGTTTTGTCACATGGATTCCGCCATAAGTGCTACCTGTCGGTCACCTGCATTGCGTCGGGCAGGGCGCGGCGTATTGCTTCGGCGTAGGCGCTCGAGCCGTCCCGGCACACGACCTCGACGCCTGGGTGATGACGCAGCCATGCTTCGAGCGCGTCGGCGCCGCGGCCGGGCAGCACGTCGATGCGTTCGCCGGTCTCGGCGTTGGTCCGCACGGTTGCGTAGCGGTGGCGGCGCTTGAGCGCGAAGTCGTCGACGCCCGGGACACGCGGCACAGGGCGGGCCGGCAGCGGGATGTCGGTCGGGATGCGTGGGGCGGTGCACCGCGACAGCCCGGTCCCGAGCGCCTGCAGCGTCCGTGCGCCCGCGCGGCCCGCGAGTTCCCGCGCCACGGCGCGGACTTGGGCCGGCAGCCGCACCGTCCGCCGCTGACAGCGCTCCAGCACATTGGCGACCTGCTCACGAAACGGATGCTGTTGGTGATCTTGCCGAGTATTCGCTTTCGTTCGCCAGGCTGACTGTTCGCGCATGGGCTGCTTGGCTGGGAAGGAGTGAGCCGCAGCGAGGGGAGTGGCCATGTCGATGGGCTCCAATTCGGGGGCCGGGATCCCGGTGCGGACGTTGGAGGTTGCGCGGGCTGACAACCCGCATGGCACCACGGCGATGTGGGTGCGGGACCGGCTCTCCGAGTTGTTCACGGACGAGGACTTCGCGGACTGGTATCCGTCGGACGGACGACGCGGGATCTCGCCCGCGCGCCTGGCGCTGGTCTCGGTGTTGCAGTTCGCCGAGAACCTGACGGACCGGCAGGCGGCCGAGTCGGTTCGCTGCAGGATCGACTGGAAGTACGCGCTGGGTTCGGAGTTGGATGATCCCGGGTTCGACCGCTCGGTGCTGTCCGAGTTCCGGAACCGTGTTGCGGAAGGCGATCGTGCCGACCGGCTGCCGGCCGTATTCGTGGAGCGCCTGGTGGCCGCCGGGCTGGTCAGAGGGGGTGGGCGGCAGCGGACCGACTCCACGCACGTGTTGGCCGCGGTGCGCCGGCTCGACCGGGCCGAGTTGGTCGGTGAGACGCTGCGGTGCGCGTTGGAGGCGCCGGCGGCGGCCGACGAGAGATGGCTCGCACCCGCTGATCGTGCCGGGGTGGGCGGAGCGTTACGGACGGTCGGTCCGCTACGACCGGCTGCCGAAGAGCAGGGCCGAGTTGGACGCCTTCGTCGAACAGGTCGGCGCGGACGGCAGGTTGCTTCTGCGCGCGGCACACGCGCCGGATGCTTCGCCGAGGCTGCGGGCCCTGCCATCGATGCAGGTCCTGCGGCAGGTCTGGATGCAGCAGTATTGGTACGACGCGGCCGGCCGGCCGCGTTGGCGGGGCCCGAAGGACACCAAGGACCGGGCCAGTCGCCGGGACCGGCCTCGCAGGGCCGCCTCCGCCCCGGCCGCCGACGGCTCACCCGACCCCGAATCGGCGCGGGTGCCCTGGTCGACGATGGAGGTCGTCACGCCGCACGATCCCGACGCCCGGTTCTGCCACAAGGCCGGCAAGGCCGCCTGGGTCGGCTACCGCGTCCACCCGACCGAGACCTGCGACACCGGCGGGCCGAACCTGATCGTGCACGTCGCCACGGCGCCCGCTCCGGAACAGGACATCGAAGCACTCGACGGTACCCACGCGGCGCTCGTCGCCCGTCGATCGGCCCCGCACGAGCACCTGGTCGACGCCGGCTACGTCAGCGCGGAGACGATCCGGCACGCAGCCGCCGCGCACGGCATCGACCTGACCGGGCCGGTCCGGGTCGATCCGCGCGCTTCCGACCGACCCGGCTTCGCCAAAGAGGATTTCACCTTCGACTGGGACAGTCGCACCGCGACCTGCCCACGTGGGGTCACCAGCCCACCGTGGAAGCCCACCCTCGGGAGCAACAGCCCCGATTCTCCGTCCTGTTCCCCATGGCCGCCTGCAGAGCCTGCGAGGACCGGCTCCGGTGCACCGGCCACACCGGCGGCCGTGGTCGACATCTGACCCTGATGCCCCGGCCTCTGCACGAGATCCAGAGTCGGGTCCGCCGGGATCAGCAGACCCCGGAATGGCGGCGGCGGTACGCGATGCGGGCCGGCTGCGAGGCGACCGTCTCCGAGACCGTCCGGGCCCACGGGATGCGCCACTGCCGCTACCGCGGCATCGCCAAGACCCATGTCCAACACGTTCTCCCCGCCGCCGGCACCAACATCGCCCGGCTCAGCGGATGCCTGCCACCAGGCACGATGCCCACCCGGACACCCAGAGCCCCCAGCCGTTTCCAACGACTTTGCGACGAGCTCGCGATCCCCCGGAATCACTGACCCACAGAAGATCGCCAACAGCATCCAGAACTTGAGCCGGAACCGAAACTTCGTGAACATTCGCGACCGGGAGCACCCGCAACTGCCGCCCAAAGTCGTCGACAAACGCTGTCATCAGAAGTGAACGAAACCACGCCTGCCGGGAGCATGTACGCGACTTGGGTCTGGTCTACGCCGCGCTGGACTTCGTCGTCACTGCCGACGGCTGGACCTATCTGGAGACCAACTGCGCGGGCGAGTCCGGCTGGATCGAAGCGCTCACCGGCCTGTCGATCTCCACCGCGATCGCCCGCCTGCTCACCCACCACGCCCACGAAACCACGGACACCCGGCATCCCGCGGCCACACGCGCCAGGATGTGACGATGGACCCGCTGCTCGCCGCCGCATTGACCGCCCTCGACGTCATGGACGAGCCGCATTCCCTGACCGCGCACCACACCCACGCCTGGCGAGCGGGCCGCTGGAAGATCAAGACGACCACCGAACCGGACGGCGCAGCCCTGCTGCTGCACGAGGCCCGTGCCGTGCGGCTGCTGCACGCCGAGGGCCTGCATCCCGCCGACGCCGAACACGGACGCGTCGGCGACGGCGCCTGGACCGCGGTGGAGTTCCTGCCCGGCGTCGACCTGTGGCAGTGGTGCGCCCCGGGCCGAGTCCCCGACCCCCCGCCTGACTTCGCGCCCCGCCTGCTGGCTGTCGCCCACCGCGCGTTCACGGCGCTGGCTCGCCTGAACGCGGCCGGGTGGCGACACGGCGACCTTCAACCGTGGAACATCCTGATCGGCCGCGGAGTCGACTCGCCGCGACAAGTTGCTGGAGCACTGCGAGATCGACGTGTCTTTGCGAGCAGAGGTACCTCTTGCACTGAAAGCCGATGGTCCGTCCGTCCGGCGTAGTGACGGACACGTCGATACCCAGGTCGTCCCGCCCTCCTACGACGTGCGCCGTCCCAAACCCGTCGCGGACCACCAGAGCCGCCGTTCGACCGGGTTCAGCGGGCGTCCTGTCGGTTGTCGGTGGCCGGTGTGGGGAGGACGTGATCGAGCGGCCGGGCGTCGTCGTGGGCCTTGCTGTAGGGAGTCGAGTTGGTGATGCCGATGTGGACCGGCCCGCGGGTGGTGCGTGTCTCGAGCGCGGTCCACTGGTCGAGTTCGTGTTCGGCCCAGGCGTGGAGCAGGACGGCGAGTCGGATCTCGTGGGCGGGGGTGAACCGGTTCTCCCGCGCGCCGAGCGGCGGCAGCAGAGGGTCGATCGAGTGGAAGATGCCGTCGGTGGTGCCCGGGGGGAACGTACGGAACATCTCGAGGTACACGTCCCCATACCTCGTCCGCACCCGCAGTATGGCCACCTCGTCCAGGACGTGTTCGGCGTACTCGTGCAACAAGAGGGCGAGTTGCCGCCGGTCGGTGTCGTCGAACCCGGTCATCGCGCCGGCGTATCGGTGCCCCCCGGGGGCCTCACCCGGGCGGGTTCCGGTTCCCGGCCCGCGTGAGGCGCGGATCGGAGACCACCGCGCCGTACACCCGTCCCGCGGGTCGGGTCGACGTCGTCCGCGAACGGCCGTGTGATCCGCAGCGGGCGGTCGGTGCGTTGCGTGTCGGCGTCGACCGCGGGCCGCCTTCCGGGCGTGTGCGTGCAGATGTTCATCGGCGGCGATGATCCGGGTGCTCACGCCCCACCGCACCACGCGCAGGTCGCGTTCGGCCAGCGCGGTGAGCCTGGCGATTCGGTCGGCGGTCACGTCCACGGCATCGCCCACTGGCTGCTCACCGAATCCGCCCCGCGGCCCGGCGGTGACCTCCCGCCGTTCGACGCCCTGGTCGTGTCCGTCCACCCGGACGACACCGTCGAACTCACCGAACTGAGCGCCGTGCGAGCGCGTTGGCCGCACCTGGACCGGCTGCCCGACGGCCGGTTCGTCGTCGCCGCGTCCCGCGCCCGCCGCGACGAGGACGCCCACCAGGTCCAAATCTTCGACGCACTCGGCCGCGAGAGCACATCGTTCTTCGTCGGGGACGCCATCGAACACCTGCTCGCGGACGAGAGCGGCCACCTCTGGGTCGCACCCTTCGACGAGAACCCGGACGGAATCCGCCGCTGGAGCGCAACGGGCCGGCTCGCCTGGACGTCGGACGGCGCCCGCATCCCCGGCCTGCTCGACTGCTACGCCCTGAACGTGTCGGGCACCACGGCCTGGGCGTGCCCGTACACGGACTTCCCGCTGGTCGAGATATGCCCCGACCGCCCCGACCGGCCCGTGAGGGTGTGGTCGAACGGCGTACGGGGCGCCAAGGCGTTGGCCGTCCACGGCGACCGGGTTGCCTTCTACGGCGGCTACCGCGAGGAGGGGGACCGACTCGCCCACGGAAGGCTCACCGAGACGTCCGTCGAGCCGACGGACGTCGGCCTGCTCACCCTGCCCGACGGCTCCGCCCCCGGCCCCCGACGCGTTGTCGGCCGGGGAAGCAGGATCCACGTCCAAGCCGAGCCGTTCACCGCGTGGGGAGTGTTCGACCTCGGCGGCTGATACCCGCCGGGCGGAAGACCGTCTCGACTCGCCGGCCGACCGTTCGGAGGCCGGTTTCGCACCGCACTCGCCACGGCGCGCCGGCGCCCGGATTCCTCCTTCCGACGTCCCGCGCCCGTACCGCGGTGGCCGAGGCTCGGGCCGATGGTTTCCCGGGCGCGGTCGGGGCGTTCATGTGCCCGGGAGCTTGGGCCTGCCGTCGGACGCGACACGTTCTCGAACGCCGGGCGATCGTGAACGCGCCCCCGCACGGCGGGCATTGCGCCGTCCCGAACAGGTAAGGCAGGCCGCGGGCGAGCGAGACCCGCCCGTCGCGGACTGCGATCGCGCCGCGCAGCCGCGCACGGAGGAGGCATCTCCTCGTGCGGGCCCGGACGCAGGGGACGGCGGTCGATGTCGCCTCGATGCCGGTCTACGGGCGAGTGCGTGCGGGGTGCAGGCGGTGCGGTTCGACCGGACCGGGTGGGCAATTCGGGTGAACCCGTCTTCGCTGCGTGCGAGTTCCCGGCGCCTGTCGCTGTCGGGCCACTGCCTGTGGGGGCATGACACACGCTTCCGCGCGCCGGCGCCGGCCGCCGTTCTCGCCCTGTACGTCCGCGTGGAGAATCGGGCGGCGCGCCGGCCGCGGTGGCGTGCTGTTCCGGAACCGCCGCAGCCGCGGCCCGACGAGGCGCCTCCCGTCCGGGGCCGATGTTCGAAGGCCGGCCGCCGAATCGGCCCCGGCGTCGCGTGGTCGGGCCCGGGCATGCCCGGGGCATCGACCGGTCGCCGATCGACGCCTCGAACCCCAACACACCCGACCTCACATCCGGTTCACGTCCAGCGCATCCGAGCGCGTCGAGCGCGGCGACTCGTTCGGCCGGGATTTATGGCTGGCCTCGACTCCGGGCGGTGGTGATCCACACCCCGAGCCGCACCTCCTCCGGCCACCCGTCGAACGCGGTCACCGTCTCCACATGCCCGCACGGCACCTCGAGGTGTCCGACCCGGGCCCGGTACGCCGCCGCAGCCGACGCGATCGAGAACGCCTCCTCCCGCGTCCTCTCCGGCTTGAGCCCGTCCGGCACCGACACCACCGCACCGACACCACCGCCCCGGCCCCGGCCGCCGCGGTGTCGACGACCGCGGGCGGGGTGAGCCCGAGCGCCGGCAACCGCTCGTGCTGCGCCGCGTCGAGCCCGTCCCACCCGGGCCGCTGCCGCGCCACCCCCGGTCGATCGGCGTCCCGCGATGCACCACGTCTGGGCCCACGTCGTATCGGGAACGAGGCCCCCACCCGAAAGTGGCCGAGCCGTGCTGCGACGTCGCGCGAGATGGCCCCGGTTGCGTACCGGCCCCGACACCGGCGGCCCGATCTCCCGACCCCCCTGCCCGCGCGGAACCGCCGAGTGCCGCCTCCCTCCCGGCCGGTTCCCGACTCCCCTCGTCGATCCGGGTGTGACGGTGTCCGCGCGTGTCGCGGGTCTTGTGCCGGGTCGTCGGGCTCCGTAGCGTCGATGGGTCGGCGACTGGCGTGGTGGCGTGGTGGGGCGGGAGGCGTGGGATGACGCGACGTGGCGGGTGGTGTCACGGGGTCGGGGTGGTCGTGGCGGCGGTGGTGTTGACGCTGAACGCTCCTGCGGGCGCGTGGGCGGTGGAACGGCCGGATTCGACGTGGGGCCTGGACCGCATCTCCCACGAGACGCTCGACAAGCCGTACACCTACGCCTACGACGAGAGCGCGGGCGAGGGCGTGACCGTCTACGTCGTCGCCACCGGGATCCGGACCACGCACGCGGAGTTCCAGACGGAGTCGGGCTCCCGGGCCACCTGGGGATTCAACGCCGTCGACGCACAAGACAGCGACTGCAACGGCGCGGGAACCCACCTGGCCGCCACCGTCGCCGGAAAGACCCACGGGGTGGCGAACAAGGCCAGGGTGGTGGCCGTGAAGGCCGCGGGCTGCGGCGGAACGGCCGCCCCGGCCACCCTCGTCAAGGCCATGAACTGGGTCGCCAGGACCGCGGTGCGCAACCACAGTGTCGTGCTCCTGGGCCTCGGCGGCCGCAGGAACCCGGCCGTGGACGCCGCCGTCGACACCCTCCACGACGCGGGTATCACCGTCGTCGCACCCGCCGGCGACGAAAGCCAGGACACCAAGAACGTGTCTCCGGGCCGAGCGCCGAACGCGATCACCGTCGGCGCCGTGGACGTGAACAACACCATCGCCGGATTCTCCAACTGGGGACCGGGCGTGGACGTCTTCGCTCCCGGGGTACAGGTCGCGTCCGCCTGGACCGGCGACGACGGCAAGACGAAGTCGATCGACGGCACCGGCAGCGCCGCCGCCCACGTCGCGGGTCTCGCCGCCTACTTCATCGCCCGGAGCGGCGGGTCGACACCCGCGGACGCCGCCGACAAGATCACCAACTACGCCCTGAAGGACAAGGTGGGGGGCAAGATCCGCACCTCGCCCAACAGGATCGCCTACAACGCCTACAAGTGACGGCCGGAGCCCGTCCCTTCGGTCATCGGCCGGCCCGGCCCGGCCCGGCCGCTGCCCGCCGAGGACGTCCGCCGCCCCCCGGGAGAGAGGACGGCCCGGCCGAACAGGCCCACCCGGCCCGGGCCCGCCGGGGGCCCGGGAACAAACGAGACACGAGCGCCCGCCCGAACGAGGTCGCCCACCCGCCCCGCCCCCGGCCCCACTCAGGTCCAGCGATGCCCAACGCGTCCAACGCCGCGACCCGCTCCGCCGGGAGTTTCGCCCGGCCGCGCGACCGGGTGGTGGTGATCCACACTCCGAGCCGCACGTCCTCCGGCCACCCGTCGAACGCCACCACCGTCTCCACGGCGACGCGGTCGCGACCGATCCCTGTGAACGGCACGTCGACCGGCGTCGTGTTTCCCGCGCGGCCGTACGCCGAAGACGGCGGACGCGGCGTGCCCGGGGCGCGTGTGGGGTGTCGGCCGGCGGTCTTCCCGCCCGCGTCTTCCCATGGTTTCCAGCTCTACGGACCATCCAGTCGCTTGGCCATCGTGTCGAGTGTCGGCCAGGGAGGACCCTCGCGCAGCGAGCGCAGGAGTTCCTCTCCGAATCGCCTCCTGTTCGGAAACTGGTCGCCGAGCTCCCAACGCCAGGCGGCGACCATGGCGATGACGCGTTGCCGGCACTCGTCCAGCAGCCCTTGGTCGACGTTCGGGTAGTGCTCGCAGACCGTCTCGGGGACATGGGCGAGGTCGAACTCGACGGGTCCGCGGCAGCACGTCACCAGGTCGATGAACAAGGGGCCGTTCCTCGTGCCGAGTACGTTGCCCGGATGCGGTTCGCCGTGGAGCAGTTGCTCCGCGGCGCAAACCCACCCGACCCGACACCATCGACCGCGGTGCCGACGGCGGTGTCGACCGGTGGCGCGCCCACGAGAACACCACCGCGCTGCTTGGGCTCCTGAAGGCGAACCCGTTGAAGGTGTGGTGCAACGACCCGCTTGCCGCCGCTGCGGCCGCGCTCAAGCCGACGCAACTCGCCTCGGCGCACCGCAGGGGCCTGGCCGTGCCGGACACCCTGTTCACCAGCACCCCCGCCGGCGCCCGCGCGTTCATCCGCGAACACCACGACCGCACCGTGATCAAGGCGCTGACCCAGCGCGACATCCCCCTTGTGCCGACCACCCGCGTGGGACTCGACGACGACTTGGACCGCGTCGCCTGCACCGTCCACTACCTCCAAGCCGAGGTCGAGGATCGCCTGTTCGACGCCCGGGCCACACCACCGACGACCAAGCCCTCGACTGGCGCGCGACCCCTCGCGGGCACTGCCGGCACGCCCCGCTCGCCGTGCCCTGCGACATCGCCCGCGCCTGCGTGGCGCACGCCCGCGACCTGGGACTCGTCTACGCCGCCCTCGACTTCGTCGTCACCCCGCAGGGCTGGACATACCTGGAGACCAACCCCAACGGCGAATTCGGATTCGTCCAAGCCCTCACCGACCAGCCCATCGCCCAGGCGATCGCCGACCTGCTCATCCACGGTCGCGCCGGGCGAAACGACACCGGCATCCCCTCCCCGCACGCCAGGATGTGAGTCATGAACCCGCTGCTCGCCGCCGCGATCGAAACCGTCGACCTCGCCGACACCCCCGAACCGCTGACCGAACACCACACCCTCGCCTGGCGCGTCGGCGACTGGAAGATCAAAGCCGCCACCGACCCCATCCCCGCCGCCAACCTCCTGCACGAGGCCCGCGTCGTCGACCTCCTGCACGCCCAGGGCCTCCACCCCGCGCCCGGCGTCCACGGGCAGGTCGGGGACGGCGTGTGGACCGCGCTCCCGTGGCGCTCGGGGACCACCCTGTGGTTGTGGTGTCTGCCCACGCGCGAGGGCCGCGCCGACCCGGACACCGGACCGCGCCTGCGCGCGATCACCCACCGCGCGTTCGACGCCCTCCACGCGCTGCACGCCGCCGGATGGCACCACGGCGACATCCAACCCACCAACATCCTCGTCTCCGACGACGAGAAGACGATCGCGTTCATCGACCACGACCTCGCCCAACACGCCGACCTGCCCCCGACCGTGCCGTACCGCGGCGGCATGGACCAGCCCACCGCGCCCGAGATCGCCCGTCAGATCCTCGACACCCCACCCACCACCCACATCGAACTCACCGACGCCGCCGAGCAGTACAGCCTCGCCGCCGCGATCCGCTGGGCCTGGACCGGCAACCCACCCGCCACCACCCGCGCGATCGGCACCGACGTCACCGTCACCGAGCTGTACGAGGACATCGCCACCGGCCGACACCGACCCACCTGGACCGACACCCGCCCCTGGCCCGACCCCGAACTCGAAAGCCTCCTGGACGGCTACATGGCGCTCGACCCCGCCCAACGCCCCACCTGCGCCGAAGCCGGCCGCGCCTGATCGACGTACACGAAGGCCCCGTCCGTGCGTGTACCTCGATCAAACGCCGTGCCACACGGACACCGCCCGCCTTCCCGGCCGGATCGTGACGCGGTCACCTGCGGGCGCTGTCGACCTCGAATCGAGCCGTGCACCGTGGATACGCGCCGACCGGCGACTGAAGACGGGAACGACGATCCGGTCAGCGTTTGCCGATCACCGCGTCCACGGCTGCATGGGCCAGGCGGTTGCCGAGTGCCGTTCCAGCGCCGAAGACGACCGGGCGAAGAGCACCCGTACGCCGCGGGTGCGCAAGGCGTCGGTGACCGCGGGCCGGATGCGCGAGCCGACGCAGGCGGCGACCAAGTCCCCGGGGCGTTCGACGTGCCGGGGCAGTGCGTCGAGTTTGGCCAGGGCGGTGCCGGTCTGGGCGTTCGCGCCGATGATGTTCTCGAGGTCGATCAGGACCAGTGTTCGGTTCCCGGAGTCGGCGAGATGACCGAGCTGTGGGAGGACTGACACCCAGAGCCGGCCAGGGCGGAGACCACTTCGCCGCGGCCCCACCGCCCCCACCGGCCAGGCCGGGCATCCCGGAGGACTGAACCCCCGGACGGCCAGACTCGCCGGCTCGCCTCCCGGGAGAGGGCCGGCCCGCGTTCCGTGACGACGGGCGGCCGGTCGGAGCCCGAGCCCGCTTCCGCTCCGCCCGCGCGGGACGCCGGGCCCCGCCCCCACCCGGGCGGCAGTGGCGCGAGGTCCTGGGACACCCTTCCGTTCCAGCTGTGATTGACGTCACTGCCGGCGGCTCGGTGCAGCACCCGGCCGCGTTCCGCCGTCATAGGGGCAGTGATCGGGACGGGACGAGGAGAGGAGGTCGGCGGGTGAGGTTTCGCAGGAGCGGTCCGGGCTACGGATTCACGGAGTTCGTCGCACAGCGGTCGGGAGCGTTGTTCCGCACCGCGTATGCGCTGACCGGTGACGTGCACGTGGCCGAGGATCTGGTGCAGGAGGCGCTGGAGCGGGCGTGCCGACGGTGGCGGAAGGTCGCGGTGGCGGATTCGCCGGAGGCGTACGTGCGCAAGGTGCTGGTCAACCTGGCCAACGACCGCTGGCGGCGGCTGTCGCGTCTGGGCGAGCGCCCCGGGCTGTCGGGGGTGCCCGAGACGGCCGACCCCCGGGACCGGTTCGGGCAGGTGGATCTGCGCGCGGAACTGATCGAGGCACTGCTCGGGCTGCCGATGGGCATGCGCAGCGTGGTGGTCCTGTACTACCTGCACGATCTGGACGCCCGGCAGGTCGCCGACGTCCTGGAGATCTCTTCGAGTGCGGTGAGGTCCCAACTCGCCCGCGGCCTGGCCAAGCTGCGCGATTCCGTATCGGGCGAGGCGCCGCACACCCCGTCGGCCGCTTTCGGAGGTACGAAGTGAGGAACACGTCGTCCGGACCCGCCCCGTTCGAGCCGGGCCTCGAAGCCGAGCTGCGTGCCGCGGTGGCCTCCTTCGCCGACGGGCCGACGGCGCCGGTCGTCGACGCGGCCGCGATCGAGCGAGTCGTCAGCCGCAGCCGCACCCGCCGGGCGTTCCTCGGCACCGCTGCGGCGTGCTGCGTGCTGGCGTGCGCCACGGTGGGGTTCTTCGCGCTGAAGCCCGTGCCGCCGGCGCCCGGCGCCTCCCCGTCCCTGTCCCCACCGGCGAACGGGGCGTGCACCCCGCTCGCCACCGGCACCCCCAAGAGCGGAAGCGCCGATGCGACTCCGACACAGGAGCAGGAGCAGACCGCGGGAGCGGGCATCGCGCTGCCGGACCTGGCCGGCATGCCGGTCGAACAGGCCGGAAGCCTGCTGCGCGGACTCGGACTGAGCTGCACGATCATGCGGCACACGGACTGGAACGCTCCCGCCGGGCAGGTGATCGGCAGTGCCCCCGGGGCGGCGCAGAACCGGTGGCACCGGGCTCGTCCGTCCTCCTGCTGGTCTCGACGGGCAAACCCGGCAGAACCTGAGCGACCGGGCCCTTCGGCCCGCGCACCGGCGGACAGCGCCCCGTCCTGCCGGGCAGGGGAGCCACCCGGAGCGGGGGAACGGCTGCGGGTGGCGGGCTCGGATGCCGTCAGCCGCGCAGCTCGCTCGGCATCGTCTTCGGGTTGCGGAGGTCCTGCCCGAGGCGGCGGCCCCGACCGGCGCGGACGCGGGCCCGGCGCGCCGCGTCCGCGCAGGTCGTACCGGACGCCGGTCGACCGGCGTCCGGTGGTGCCGACGCCCTATAGAAAGAACCGGGTAAAAGAACCCGCCCTCCCCCCGGAGCGGGAAGGGAGGGCGGGTGGGGGCGTTGCCCCGAGGACGGCGTCGGGGATCAGCGCAACCGTGGTTGGCGCTGAGATTGATCATGACGGCGACCCGTACACGAGGGCCGGACACCCGTTCGACCACGACCTGGTGCCCAGGCCCCGCCCCGCAGGCAAAACCCACTGCCAGACGAAGGTGGTCCCCCACTTCCCGCAGGGCAGAAACGACCCGCGCATCACCCAAGGGCTCCAGCCCAACGACGCCTGGGACGGCAGCCACCTCATCCGCGCCACCCTGGGCGGCAACAACTTCGTCCCCCAACTGCGCAGGGTCAACCAGAAGACGGGCGGTGGCGCCTTCTACTACTTCGAGGACGTGGCCGCACAGTGTCTCCTGCCGAACTGGCACGTCGCGGTTCGCGAATACCGGGTGCGCGTCGACTACCCGCCCAACGATCCGATCACCGTCTACCCCGACAACTTCCACGCCACGATGGGTTCTGGAGGACACCACGAACCACTACCTGCGGCGCATCGACGTGGACATCCCGTGGAACCCGACCCCGCAAAACGTCAGCGACCTCAGGGACGTGTACGACGAGGTGGAGAAGGACCTGGGCTGCTGACCACTCCGGTGACACTTCGGTAGACCAGCGGGTCATCGACCCGATCGGGCATTCGATTGCGCTCGTTGCCGATTCCTCGCAGGGATCGATCGCGCATGTCGGGCCGTCGTGGCCGACGTGGTCGGCGCCACGCAAGTGTCCTCGTGGCACCTCCGGCACGACCACTCACAGCGGAGTCGGAGTCGGGGTCGATTCGAGATGGTCGAAAACGTGCGGACGCCGGGACCGGTGGCGCCCGGCCGGGGTCGGGGGAGGGAGCCACCTACGCCATGTGGTGCCGGACCTCTGTTCGATGGCAGCGCTGTCGAGCACGGGACGCGGCGATTCGTCGCCGTCGCGATCGCCGATGCCGACGGCGGGGCGTCGAGCGTCGGGTCCGGCACACCGGGCGGATCCGCCGTCGGGTCGCCCGGCACCACAGGCCGTCCGGCCTTCCGGAGCACCCTGGCTGCTGTTCGACACGTGTGCGCCATGTGCGGTCGCTGATCACGGAGACGACGGCAGGCTGTTCCCCGACAGCCGGCCCGGACGTTCCCGAAACGCCGTCCACCGCACTCGAGTCGGTCGTCATCGCCGCATCGGTCATCGGATTCTCCCTCCGCCCAGGTGTAACGCCGAGTCCTTGACAGTCCCTTCACGCGCGGGCGTATCGGTGCGGGAGGAGGCCGTGGAGTCGCAGGGTGTCCCAGGCGGTGTGGAGGAGTTCGGCGGGTTCGCGGCGGGCGTCGATGCGCACGACGGTGCCCAGGAGAGGGAAGCGTTCGGGGGTGCTCGCGATGGTGTCGTATGCGGCGTGGACGCGGGCCTGGACCTCGGGGGTGTCCCAGTCGCGGCGCAGGGTGTCGGTGCCGCGTCGGCGGGCGCGGGTGTGGGCGTGGTGGGCGGGCAGGTCCAGGACGAGCGTCAGGTCGGGGGCGGTGTCCAGGGTTCGGGCCAGGGTGCGGTGGGTGTCGGCGGGGTCGAGGTCGTGGACGACGGCGAAGAAGGCGAGTTCGCTGAGCAGCCAGCGGTCGGCCAGGATCGGGCGGATTCGGCGGTGGGGGTGGACGAGGCGGTGCAGGCAGGTGTGTTTGTCCTCGGCGACGGCGGTCAGGTAGGCGTCGCGGTTGGCGGGGGTGGGGTGGAACTTGCCGTCGACGAGGGTGGGCACGAGGGCGGGTTCGAGGTGGTTGGTGGTGAGCAGGGACAGCGGGGTGGTGCCGTACAGGTCCTCGAACAGCCGGAACAGGGCTTTGCGCAGGGTGGTCTTGCCGGCGCCGTCGAGTCCTTCGACGACCAGGAACGGATGGACCGGAGCGGGGTGCGGGCGGGTGGGGGTCATTCGCGTCGTCCGGAGGCGGAGCCCTGGGCGTAGGCGGCGAATTGTCCGTGCCAGGCGAGGGAGGTGCCGACCAGGTCCACGAGTCGGGTCTCGGCCAACGCGTCCAGGAGGGCGGGCAGGGTGCGTTCGGCGTCGAGCCCGGCGATCACGGCCCGGCAGTAGGCGCGGCGTACCGGTGGGGTGTCGGCGATGCGCAGGCGGGTGCGCAGCACGCGGGCGCACACCCCGGCCGCGACGACTTGGGCGGCGGTGGTGAGGGTGTCGTCGTCGAGGGCCGGCAGGTCGGCGTCGGGGTCGCGGTGGTGTGTCCCGCCCGGTCTGATCGCGGCGAAGAACCCCACCCACCAGGCGCCCGCGACGGCGGCCTCGATCGCCGCGTGGTGCCAGGACACCCCACGGGGTTCGCCGAGGAGGGTTCGCGCGGTGTGCGCGGCGTTCGCGGTCGACGACGTGTGCGGTGGGCCGGCGGGGTGTCCGTGCAGGCGGGGAGGGCGCCACCAGTGCGCCAGCCCGGCCCGGTCCAGCAACCGGGCCGCCTCGCGGGGCGGATCCACCGCGCGGTCCACGATCGCGTTCGCGACCTCGGTCGGTTCCTTGCGCGTGGGAGCGGACGGGCGGCCGGCCGCGTCGTCGCGGTCGCGCGGGTGCGCGGTCGCGGCGGACGGGGTGGTGCCTACGGCGGTGCGCCATTCGTCCAGGTGCAGGTGCAGGCGTTGGGTCAGCAGGGCGTCGGCTTGGAGTTGCCACGCCGCCCGCAGCGACGGGCCCGGGCGCGACCGCCGGCGTGGGGGTGTGCTCATCGAGGGGCCTGCCGGTGTGTCGCCCCGTCGCCCAGGCGCGGGCGCCAGGGATGGTCGGGGAAGGCCGTGTCGAGGGCGTGGATCAGCCAGGCCCGGTCGCCGTCCTCCAGCACGGGAAGCACCGCCTCGAAGTCGATGATGTCCTGGGGGCGGATGCGCCCGGCCTTGTGGAACAGACACACACCCGGCTTCAGGTAGGGCACGCCGGTCGCCGACACGCGCCCCAGCTCGGTGATCGGGCGCCGTACGTCCGGATGACGCCCGGACACCCACGACGCGCCCACCGTCTCGCCCACCATCACCTCCACCGCCGGCACCCCGGGAACGCGACACACCAACGTGCGCACACCGGGCGGCAGCCCCCGCGACGAACATCCCGGCGGAGTCCCGTCGGTCGAAGTCCGGTCCGGCGGCGACTCGCTCGCGCGGGGATCCCAGGCGGCGATCCACCGAGCCACCCGAAATCCGTCACGACGCAGCACCAGCACGTCGACGTCCTCGTGATCGCGCACCCGCCGTCCCGCCGCCGCCTCGACGGCGAACCCGCCCGCCACCCACCAGGGAAAATCCGCCCCCGCGAACGCATCCGCCACCGCCTCGAGTTCCACCGCAACCACCCGCACCCTCCGTGTCCCTCGCATCGCCCGACCCCGCCGCGAGGCCACGCGTTGCGGCGACGGCGTCTACTCGGCCACGTCGATCGTGTCGCGCACCGCGTTGCCCGCGCCGACCACCGTCGTCGCCGACACCACCACCACACCGACCGCGACCGCCACCACCACATGCGCCCGCCCGAACACCCTCACCCCGACATCCCTCGTCCCCGCACACCGTCACCGTCGCCCGATCACGCGACAACCGGGACAACGACACAACGCCCGCACGGTCATCGTCGGTCGCGGGTACCCGCCCGGACGGCCCGGCACCGACTCGAGGAACCGCCTCGAACCCGCCGCGCATCCCAGGCGCCTCCAGCCCGTGACGTGCAACAAGACCAACGACGCCCCCGACCTGATCATGCGCAGGACCGAGGCCCACTCCAGCACCGAGGTGGCGCTGCAACTGGAACTGTCCGCCAGCTACCTCAACTTCGCCGGGTCCCTGAACGTCGAGGCCAAACGCTCCGAGATGCGCAACACCGTCGCGGTCTACCTGCGCGAGCGCGCCTTCACCGCCTCCGTCGGGGTGCAGAACGCCAACGATCTCGTCAAGGACTCCTTCACCCGGGAGAAGATGGCCGGCCTCATCGGGAAGGGCATCGGTCCGGACAATCCGCCGCTGTTGATCACCGACGTGTACTACGGACGCGTCCTGGTCTTGGATCCTGGTGCGGGCCCCGGTCCGGGGCTCGCTCGGTCACCGGACCGCCTGGAGTGTGCTGACGGCGGCGAGGATGTCGAGGGTGTCCTCGGCCTTGTTCTCCTCGGGTACCCCGAGGTTGCCGCACTGGTTGGCCGGGCCGCTGAGGGGTACGGCGGTGCCCAGGCCCGAGACGGTGCCGGGATGGGCGGAGGTGGCGCCGCGGGCGCGGCTGCCGAGGTCGTTGGCGCACGCGTTGCCCACGGCGCCGTTGCCGACGCCGATCACACTGGTGGCGGCGGCGGGAGTTGCGGCCAGGGCGACCGAACCCAGCCCGGCCAGGAGCACCGTCGCGGACATGCTCAGACGATTCATGCCCTGACAACGTCGAACGAGTGCGCCGGACACGGCCGCGCCACGCCTCGGCGCCGGACGTCGATCCGGGGGGCCGCGGACGAAGCCCCCGTCGCCTGCGTGCGGGCGACGCTCCGGCCCGACCGACCACGACGGCACCCCTCCACACCGGAAGACGGTTACGATCCGGCGGGCACTCCTGTTCGACCTGTGCCCGCCGACCTGTGCCCGCCCGGTGACCGCGACCACCCGGTGTCGTGGGTCTTCCCGGTGATTCTGGCCGGGATGGCCCGCCAACACGTTCGGGCCGCGCTCGCCGCAGCCCGTGACGGGTGTGGCACCGCCCAGCTGGACCTGCGCGATGCCGTCCCGGTGCACGCGATCGACGGGATTCTGCGGATGTACGAGTACGAGGGATCCCGCGCCTCCGCGACCGAACGCGCCGCACCCGACCGCGCCCGCGTCGCATCCCCGCCTCGCCGGAGACGTGGCGGACGGTGTTGGCAAGGCCGAGGTCGTTGGTCAGCTCGTCCAGGTTTTGAGTTGGGTGGCGACCTCGCGTACCGGGAGGCCTTCGCGTGCGGCGTGGGCCAGGGGGAGGACGGTGTCGAGGTCGGGGCCGACCGGGAGGCCGCAGGCGGCGAGGTAGGCCGCGGTGACGGTGGCCGAGAACAGCAGGTTCCTCGCCTCCAGGCTCGGGTTCCGGGCGAGTTCGCACAGGAGCGCGGCGGCTTTGTGGTGGGGTTCGGGGTAGACCTCGTGGTCGAGGATCTCCGCGCGGTGGCGTGCGTCGGCCGCGATCGGTACGCCGTAGTCGACGACCTGGGGGTCTCCGGGGATCTGCTGGGCGACGGCCAGGATCCAGGCGAGGTCGATCCGCAGGTTCACGCGGCGTCCCGCGGCGCGGTCCGCGCCGACTCCGCCGAACCGCCCGGGTAGCGGTCCTCGCCGAACTCCGCCTCGAACCGGTCGGCGTACGCCGCCAGGAACGTCGCGGCGCCGGCCATGAACGCGGCGCGCGACTCGTTGACGTCCTGCTCGATCAGATCGGCCACGTATCCCTGCAGGCTCAGGCCGCGGCGCTTGGCCCGTTCCTCGGCGGCGGCCTTGACGGCCTCGTCCAGCCGGATGTTCGTCTGCTTACTCATGCCCACCACCATAGCTACCTTTTGATACCGGTGACTAGCAGAGGGCTATCAAACGAAGATGCCACGTGGGCCGTCAGCGCCCGCCCGTTCAGAGGAAACCCTGGAAGGTTCATCGGGTGGATGCCGTAACACCCCGAGTCGGGGTGCCCAAACACACGCAGGCGGTTCCGGCCGTGTCGGCACTGTGTGCACACGATCCCGATACTGCTTCGCGCGGGGCCGCCCGCCGGGCCGGTGGTGGGTGGCCAGGTGGGGGCCACGACCGCATGAGCGCCGCGACGGAGCGAGCACCACAGTCTTCGCGGCGTAATTCTTCGACGGGGGCTCGGCACGGAGCACCTGGCGTCGCCGTCGCGGTAGTGAACCAGCGGGTGTAGCTGTCGACGATCGCGCAACCGTGTCTTTTTCTTCATCCGGGATGAATGGCGTGACGACGTGAACGACGGCGACGAGGTGCCCGTGTATTGCGTCGAGCCTGCCCCTCGGTCCGCCATCAGGCGTTGTTCTCCCGGCACGGTCACGACACCACCGCACAGGTGAGCCTTACGGTCGCCACCTGGAACTGCACGTGGCTATCGCCGTCGTCCCCGGGCCGGACTCGACCGGTTCGCCGTCCGAGGCGAAGACGAAGCTGGAGCGTTCGGGGGTCGGTGGCGGAGCCGGCGACTCGGACCCGCAAGGCCGTGAACGGGTTGCCGCGCGTGTCTTGCTCGCTTCTCTTGTGATGGCGGTGCGTGGGTGAGCATGCTCGTGGGCGTCATCACTGTGCGGGGAGGGGAAGGTCGTGGACGGTACCAAGGCACGTGAACAACGCACCGTGGGCTTGGCGTTGGACGCGCCGGAGCTGGGCTTGCCGGTGAACCCCTCGGGGGCGGAGCCGTTGCCGGACCTGTCCGACCACGAAGGTCCGGTGCCGTTCGCGTTTCGGTTCCTGGCCCCGGTCACCGGCACCGGCGGCATCCTCCTCACCGATGTCGGCTACGAGAGGACGCGCAGACGGGCGTGTACGAAGGCCTCCCGCCCGGGGTGTACATGACGAAGAACCCCCCAAGACCTACGGCCCCACCCAACCGTCGGGCCAGATGGACGCCCCCGACGACCCCGGCACCAGTGACGACTGAACCCGCCACCCCGTTCACATCCACACCGCCACCCACGGCGCCGACCCCGCCTTCGCCGCTGCGCCGTGAGAGCACTGTCCTGGTCCTGTCGGGTCGTTTCGATCCGACGGCGGATCTGGTGGTGGAGGAGTTGAACCGGCGCGCGGTGCCGCTCTTCCGTGCTGATATGGCGGAATTTCCGCTGGAGTTGTCCCTGGCCGCGTCGTTCGACTCGTGTATCGGAAGCGGATCATGCACCTAGGGTGTCGGCATGTCGCTGAGCCACATAGCCCTCTCGTCCGGTCGTTCGATCGAGCTCACCGAGTTGCGGATGTCTACGACCTATAGGGGGACGCTGGAGGGCTATCCGTGCCGGCGCATCAACGACATGAAGGTCAGCGGCCTCCTGCGACAGGCCGAGCACGCGTTCTCCTTCGCGCCGGTGCATCTCGTTCCGCCCTCCCGCGAGTACCCGGACCAGACCGCCGGCGCCTTCGGCCCCGTTGAGGTGCTGCCTTCCGTGGCTTGCATCGGTGTTTTCCGCTCTACAGCGGTCGATCCTGAACTCGACGCAGTGCTGCACCGCTCCGCTCTCATCGTGGCCTGGTTCCAGGCCACCCCGGAGGTCCCGTCGGGCGAGAATGCCGATCTCGCTCTTCGCGGCATTCGCTGGGACGAACTGGCCCAGGACTACGAGCTTTAGACGGCGTTTGAAGACCGGCCCGCCCCGGTCCTGATCGGCTTCCGAACCCGACGGGTCCGATGCGATCCTGGGCTTCCCGGTACGGCGTACGAGGAGGACTCGTGGAAGAGCGGCGGTTCACGGTGGTACGGGGGGAGGTCGTGCACCTGCCGACCACCCTCGGCGAGATCCGCGCGCAACTGCCACCGGAGCGCCGGGCGGAGTTCGACGCGGAGATGTACACCACTCCGCTCGATCAGCTGGAGCGCCGCGCGCTCCTGGGGTGGGCCCTGCCGCCCGAGGCGTACGAGGACGAGGAATCCCTCGTCGCACGCCTGCGAGCGGGCGACCACTCCGACACGAGCGACCGCGACGGCAACCCCCTCGACACCGGAGAGCGGCCATGAGCCGGCGGGTGCAGTACTCCCACGGCGCCTCGTCGACCCTGTCGAAACGGAGCAACGCCCGGCGATGAACGAACCGGCCGCCACGACGGGCTGCGGGTACAAGAACCGCGTGGACTACGACTCGTCCCAGGACGGCGTCCCGTACCAAGCCTGGTGGAATCGCATCCCGCAGTCCGAGGCGGCACCGACGGCATCCCGCATGTCCTCGAGCCGCTGCGCCGCCACCTGGCCACCCCGCGTGCGCGCGATTGCCGTGGCGGGAGAGGGGGCGGGGGAAGCCGGGATCATGTCCGGCCCCCGGATGCGCCGCCACGACAACGGGAATCGACGATGCCGGCGGGCGGAACGTGACCGGCACGTCCGGCTGTTCCTTGCCGAGTTCGTTCAGGCGTCGCGCCCACGAAACCCGTCCGGAAGACGCCCCTTATTGCTCGCGGATGGCGGCCGGCGGCGCGCTGCGTACTCTTGCGTCCAAGGCCGACGACAGACGACCGACGAGTTCCCTCGGATCGATCGGAGCGTCTGCGTTCTCCGGCGGTCCTTCCCTCGGTGGTGGGTGCTCCTGAGCCCAGCGTCGCTCGACGATCAGATCCGAGGCGAGAACGTCGTAATTCAGGAGATATCGCGGTCCCTCGTGCCTGGTGTTGCTCTCGGGAGCGGGCAGCCGTGGTCCGCTCGGCCTGAAATGAGGGAAGGGCGTGTGGTCGGGGTGTTGGAAGACCTGGCTCTCGGCGGCGTCGTGGACGATCTGGGACAGCAGCAGGCCGATTCCACCGGGCAGGACCAAACGATGGTCGAGGTGCTTGGCCGGCTCGTCGATCGTGGCGACCCCCGGAAGGATGAGGAACCGATGCGGGTCCAGAGGCAGGACGATGTCCCAGTACGCGGCCGCGAGCACTTGGTCGGGAGCGTCGTGGCCATTGAGGATGACCGCCGGAACGTCGCCGGTGATCAGGCACGCCGTGCTGAATCCGACACCCCACGGCCGACGATGGACGACGCCCGCCAGCGCGCCCAGATGTCGCGCGATGAAGTCCAGGTGGGGGTTGTTCGCGGCGAACGAGCGCACACCGGCCGGAGCGGGCACGACCCCTTCCGAGGCATCGATCATGTGGTTCACCCGCCGACGCTGACGTTTGGTGCGCAGCAGCTGCGCGGCGATCCACCACGACATGCGTGCGCGTTCGTTCTCGCGCAGCGGCCAGCGCCGAGGCAAGGCGTAGTCTGAGTCGTCGAGAATGGTGCTGAAGACGGGAGTTGCGGCGGTTTCGATGCGGGTCATCAGTCGTTCGGCGAGATGATGCTCGGTCCCGTCGGGGGCCACCGCCCAGTGAAAGCCCTTCACGGACGCCACGTTGCGGACATTGACTTCGAAAGGGCTGTCCATCGCGTCGACGTTTCGCGCGAGTGTGAACTGCCCCTTCCTGCCGGGCCGGCGTTCGGCGAACCTGCGCAGGTACATCTGCGGCACGGTGTGATCATTGGTCGTCACGCGCCACCCCCGCTGCGAAGGTTGCAGCGGCCGGGCGCGCGTCCCGGGGAAGCCTCATGTTCTCGACGGTAGTCCCGGCGCCTCGGGCGCGCCGCCGTATTTTCCCGAGTGAGGGACTGTATCGACGGATCTGCCTCACATCCGGTCGTAGCCGGGCCCGGGCCCGGTAGGCCGCCGCGGCGCCCACCGCGATCGCCCACGCCTGCTCGCGCCTGCGCTTGGGCCGAGGCCCTTCCGGCACCGCCACCGCCGTCGCCCCGGCCTCGGCCGTCGCGGTGTCGGCCAGCGCGGGCGGGGTCAGCCCCAGCGCGAGCAGCTGCTCGCGGTGCGCCGCGTTCAGCCCGTCCCACCCGGACCGCTGCCCAGCCACCCACCGACCGATCGACGTCCCGCGGTTGCTCCGTCCCGGCTGTTTTGAAAGATCTTGTCGGTTGATCACGTGTTGACCGTTGGCTTTGCAGGATCAGGGACTTTGGATCTCGGCTGCGTGGCCTGGACTTGCCGCCGTGCTTGGCTTGGTCTGGCCTGTGGCCTTGTGGATTTGCAGGATCTGGGAGGGATGGTCGGTTCTGTTGGGAAAACCCGTGGACGATGGAAGAGGTCGCCTCTCGATGGCCGTTCGTGTCGTTCCTGATCGATGTTCTTTTCGAGGGCTGCCCTCGGCGGGTGAAGCATGGAACGCCCGGGTCGACGGGTCCTGGAGCGGTTGAGCCGAATCGGTATCGCCGGCGCGGCGATTGTGGCTGTGCCTCTCGGTTTCCTGTCGAGTTCCTGTCCGGAAGCGGGACGTCATCTCGATGCGGTGCCCGCCGGGGTAGGGCCGTGGCCGGAGGAGTGGAACATCACGGAGTCGGGCACGACGCGGGTGGCCTACGGAGGGAAGCGGAGTGACCCGACACCCGACACGCTTGGGCCTGGTCGCACCAGGCGTTCCGATACCGCGTCGAATGCCGAACACCTCGAACATCCATTCGCGCCGGCAGATTTGCTCACCGGGTCAAGTCCGACAACGCCCGGTTCGGGCCTGTCACCACCCTCGCCGTTCCGGCATCGGCACCGGGCTCGACCGTCCGAAAATCCTGCCGATCTACGCCCGTGCTCGACTTCGATCGAGGCGTCTCAGGTCGACAAGCCGACCACGCCCAGTACCACCGCGCCTGCGCCGGAGATGATCATGAGCCATCCCACGAGGCGAAAGAAGTGGTCCATACCCTCGATGGTCGGACCGGTCCCGCGCAGGTCGAGGGTGATCGAGTCCGTCCGGCGCAACCTCTCGACGGTTCGGGTCCGCCAACCCCGCAGGTCGAATGCGCCGTGCATGCCCCACACCGCACCCGCCACCCCGAGGATCAGTATCCCCACGGCCAGGGCAGGGTCGGGAACTCCGGACGCCGTCGCGGCGCTGTCAATCCTGCCCTGCATCATGCCACTTCGGCGCCATCGATATGACGCCTCGTCAAATACGTTGCACGCGAGCAGGGTTCGGGAGACCGCCACTCGCGCACGGCGTGTCCGTCCCGGGTTCAGCATGGTTCGGGAATGTTGTTTTGTCCCGGGTTGTAGTGCGTCTTTGTTTGGCGAGGGGCGGGTTGACCTGTGGTGCCACGGGTTCGAGAGGACCGGGGGACACCGTCGAGAATACGCCTCGGGCGAGAGCGGTGTGAGCCGGCGCGTCCTGCATGCGGCTTGGTGCGGGGGCGTGGAGTGGCTCGGGTGGTCGGTGACTTGGCGTGCCCTGGGACGGGGTTCGTGCGGGTGTGTCGTGTGTGGTGGTGCGCGCCGGACCCCTGTTCGCTCGTTGGTGTCGCTGTCCGGTGGGTCGTGGCCGGTCTACCAGGTGCCGGGTGCGGCTCTCCATCCCTGGGCGGGGGTTTGACGATGCCGTCCGCACCGGTGACGAGCGTGCGGGTGGTGGTGGAGTCGTCGTTCCATTCGTACATCGCGGCGACGTCGGCGCGTCCGTTGCCGTCGAAGTCTCCGGCGAGGAGTTGTACGCGGTTCATTCCCAGTTCCCGGCGGCCACGTTCGAGATTCGACGGTCCGTCGAATCCGCAGTCGGGGCGGGGCTCGCGGGTGAACAGGGCGTGTCTGGGCCCGGCACGCCGATGCGTGCCGGGCCCCGTTCGGTGTGTTTCCTGTTACCAGGTTCCGGGTGCGGCTCTCCATGCTTGTACGGGTGGGTTGAGGGTGCCGTCGGTTTTGGCCGACAGTGTGTTGAGTGTGGTGGAGCCGTCGTTCCATTCGTACATGGCGCTGATGTCGGTGCGGCCGTCGCCGTTGACGTCTCCGGCCAACGGGTAGGCGGAGCCGGTGTCCCAGGTCCCGGGCGCGGAGTGCCAGGCGACGACAGGGTTGGTGAATCCTCCGGTGGCTGTGGTGGGGAAGACGCGGTATTCGGCGGTGCCTGCGCCGAGGTCGTACATCGCCCCGATCTCCACGCGGTGGTCACCGTTGTAGTCGCCGGTGGTCAGTTGCGTCTTGTTCCAGTCCCACGTCCCGGGTGCGGCGCGCCAGGATTGTACGGGTGCGGCGAGTGCCCCGTCGGGTCCTGCGAGGAGGGTGTGGAGGGTGACGCTGCCGTCGGACCAGCCGTACAGGGCGGCGATGTCGGCGCGTCCGTCGCCGTTGTAGTCGCCGACCGTGTATTTCGCGGAGGCGGCGTTCCACCCGCCGGGCGCGGACTGCCAGCCGGGCAGGGGGGTGTCGAAGGTGCCGTCGCTGCGGACGACCCAGGTGTGGACGGAGGTGGTGCCGTTCGCGGGGTCGGCGACCTTGGCGTAGAGCATGGCGACGTCGTCCTTGCCGTCGCCGTTGAAGTCCCCGGCCATGACCATGGCCCGGTTCCAGTCCCAGTTCCCCGCCGGTGTCACGTACCCGGGGATCGGTTCGGAGAACACCCCGCCGGGGTGGGCGATGAACTTGAACAGCGAGGTGCTGCCGTCGTTCCACACGTGCAGTGCGGCGATGTCGTCGCGGCCGTCGCCGTCGAAGTCCCCGATCGTGTATTTGACGCGGGTGGTGTCCCAGTGTCCGGCCAAGCTCGCCCACACCTGCCGCGGCGCGCCGAACGTGCCGTCGGCGTTGCCGGCGGAGACGAAGAACGCGCTGGTGGACTGCCCGTAGTCGTAGACGGTCAGCACGTCGGCGCGCCCGTCGCCGTCGAAGTCCCCCGAGTATTCGTTGCGCCGGTCCCGGGTGGTGTCGCCCGGAAGATGATCGACAGTAGCCCCGGTGATGTTGTTCCAACGGACGTAACCGCCCTGGAAGTCGGATCGGCGCCCGCCGGTGACGTCGTATTCGTCGCTGGTGGGGAAGCCGAGGTATCCCTGTTCCCAGCCGAGTTCGGCCCACCGGTTGCGGATGTTGCCCCAGACGGCGTGGGCTCCCGCGCCGGGGGTGGTGTAGACGGATCCGTTGTCGGCGCTCGTGCCGGGGGTGCGGAAGTGGGTGTAGGCGCCGGGTTTGGTGGGTGTGTCGGTGATGTCGGTGGTGGGGAATCCGAGGGGTCCGCGGGGTCCGCCGGTGGCTTGCCAGCGGTTGTAGGTTTCGCCGGTGATGGGGTGGGCGGGTCCGGTGTAGGGGGTCCAGGTGACGGCGCCGGCGCCGGTGGTGGCGGTTCCGGCGAAGCGGGAGATCCAGCCGATGGTGGTGCCGGCGCCGTCGCGGACGGTGTCCTCGTCGCCGACGGGGTAGCCGAGGGGTCCGTGGGTGCCGCCGCCGGTGAGCCATGTGTTGCGGATGTTGCCCTGGACGGACCAGGCGCCGGTGGTGGGTGACCAGTGGATGGAGGCGTTGGTGGCGCCGCCGCCGACGGCCTGGAAGTCGGCGTAGCGGCCGATGCCGTCGGAATCGGCGGCGGTGCCGACGGTGGGCAGCCTCAGCGGCCCGGTGGGCCCCCCGGTGGCCTTGTACTTGGCCAGGATCGGCCCGCACAGGTCGAGCTTGACGTTCGTGTCGCCCGCCGAGGAGAACTTCTCGCAGGTGGTCCATGGCGTGTTGCTGTTGGCCAGTGGCTGAGCGGGGGCGAATCGAGGCTCGGTGCCCTGTGGATTGCCCTTGATGACGTAGAGGCTGCCGCCGGGGCCTTCGGCCCACAGGTCGGCATTCTTGTCGCCGTCGAGGTCGCCGTCGGTGTGCAGGAGGGGGTAGGCGGCGGTGGTGAGGTCCGTGGCGATGGGAACTCGGCGCCCGTCGTCGGCGACGGCTGCCGGGTCGGTGATTTTGATGCCGCCCGTGGTGGTGACGCTGGAGGGGTATTGGTAGAGGTTGCCGGTGGTGCGGTCGCGGACCCACAGGTCGGGTCGTTCGTCGCCGGTGACGTCGCCGGGGGCGATGATGTCGCGGTCGGCCCAGTCGGTGTTTCCGAGGAGTTTGGCGGTGAGGTCGAATCCTCCGGGGGTTCCGTTGCCGGAGTGGAGGAAGAGCCGGTTGGTGTCGCCTTCGACGGTGATGAGGTCGAGTGCGCCGTCGCCGTCGACGTCGCCGGGGGCGACGATCTGCTTGACCCTGCCCCAGTCGTCGGCGTAGATGCCCGGAGCGCAGTCCTGGCCGGTGCGGGCGTCGACGCACAGGAACGGCCGGCCGGCGAGTACGCGGTTCTGGGAGACGTAGTACTGGCCGCCGTTGTTGGGGGCGCCGGGTTTGGGCAGGGCGGTGTAGCCGTCGCTGTTGCGGTAGACGTACAGGTTGGTGCCGTCGTGCACGAAGAGGTCGTCGTGGGTGATTCCGGCGCCGCCGCGGTGGGCGAGGAGGGCCCCGGTCCAGGTGGGTTGGCCGGAAGCGGAGGTCTTGGGCCCCTGGGCGGCGAGGGAGACAAGTCGTCCGCCGGTGGCGGGGTCGGTTCCCGCGTCGTACATCTTCAGGTCGCCGCCGTCGGTGGTGGCAAGCATGTCGACGCGGGTGTCGCCGGTGATGTCGCCGAGCGTGGTGGTTGCGTTGGGGTTGCCGGGGGCGTAGAACTCGTACACCAGCGGCTGTGAGCGGTTCCCGGCCCGGTCCACAGCGCGCACGAGGAGTGTGTTCGCTCCCCATCTTGTGATCGGCAGGTCCGGGATCCGCCACTTGCTGGTGACCTCGTCCCAGACGGCGGGGGAGGCTTCGCCGACCGGCAGGGTCGAGTTGAGGGCGAATTCCACGCGGCCGACGCCGGAGTCGGGGTCGGTGGCGGTGACGTGGAACGTGCCGGTGTTGTCGGCTGTCTTGCCGCCGCCGTTCCTGGGGAAGTCGGTGCTGCTCACCTCACCCACGGCGGGGACGGTGCCGTCGACGGAGAAGGTGCAGCCGTGTGTCCATTCGGAGTCGCGTCGCCCGTCGCGGGCCCGGATGCTCCATCGATAGGTGCTGCCGGGAGTGAGCCGGTCGAGGGGGACGTCGGCCATGCCCGTGGCGCCGTTGGGACCCCAGGAGGTCCATCCGCTGTTCCAGATCTCGACGCCCCCGGCGCTCATCTCGTTGAGCGCGAACCACAGTTCGCCGTCGTCGCCGTCGGGGTCGTTGCGGTCGGCCATCAGGCGTAGTCGGCCGACGTCGGGGTTGAGGCGGCCGATGTAGCCGCAGTTGCCGGAGGCGGCGCCGTTGATCGGCGCGGGATCGCTGCGCAGGTTCGTGGGCGGGTCGGGTGGGGTGTTGTAGTTGATGGAGATCACGGTGTCGGCGGGTTCGCGCGAGATGCGCTTGAAGCCGTTGTTGCTGTCGACCTTGGTCTCGTTGCCCTGGACGGCGAGGATGACCGACGGCGTGCCCACGCGGGCGGCGACCTGGTCGGTGACGGTGAAGTCGAGCATGCGGGGCGCGCAGGCGCCGTCCTTGGAGCCGGGGAAGGATCCGCTGGCCCACGGGGTGGGGTTGCCGCTGGGTTGGTTGTCCCAGTTGGTGTAGTTGTCGAGGGTTCCGGTGACCTGGTTGACGTAGACGGGCTGCGGGGAGTCGGTGCAGCTGAACAGGGCCGAGTCGACCTGTTTGACGCTGAAGGTCGCGCCGATGATGTCCTTGCCTGCGAGGCCGATGGGGATGCGGAAGAAGGAGCGTTCCAGGCCTATCGGGTTCTCCGGCTATCGCTGGTAGCCCACGCCCGGCTGGTACTTGGTGTTTTCGCGTCCGGGCTTGGTGGGGTAGGCGGATTGGGCCCAGCCCCAGGTCTCGGCCCAGCGACCCCAGGTGGGGTCGATGTAGACGGGGAAGACCGTGTCGGGAGCGGTGAGCATACCCGTGTCGGCCTCGAGCGTGAGGGACTTGGCGTCAACCGTGGTGGCGAGGTCGGCGGTACGGGCATGGACGCCGGGATGGTGGGCGTCCGAGGCCGGTTCGCCCTGCGGCACGCCGGCGGGTGCCGCGCCGCCTTGCGGTGCGGTCTGCGTAGTCGCCGACCGCGTGGCGGTCTGCTCGGTCGATTCGGGAGAAGGCGGTGTGGTGCGCGAGTCCCACATCTGTGGGGAGGGGGCGACGAACACCGGTGCGCCGTCGGTGGACTTGGCGACGAGTGAGCCGTTGCCGTTCTTGGCGAGAGCGACCCCGGTGGTGGTGACGCCGAGTTTGAGGGCGGCCAGTTTCGGGTGCCGGGCGGCTTCCGGGGTCTTGACGATCAGCGAGTGCGCGAAGCCGCCCTGCTTGGCGGCGGTGACCTGGAGGTCGACGTCCGGGAGGACGTTCGGGTACAGCGCGCCGGCACCGTCGAGGATCGGCTTCGGCAGCGCCGTCGGCCATGTCAGGGCGAGAGTGCGGCCGTTGCTGGTGATCGAGGCGAGCGTGTTGTCTCCGCCGCCGCCCAGGACGAGGTCGTCGGTGGTGCTGACCGGACGGACCCTGCCGTCCGCCGAGGCGTTGAGTGTGGCGTCGAGATCGACCCACGTGCCGGTCTTCTTCGTCCGAACGGGCTCGATGGTGCGCTTGAGGGACATTGTGCCATCGGGCAGCGCCGTGACGGTGTCGGTCTCGGTGGTCGACTCCGGTACCGGGACGGGCTGTTTGGTGGCCCGCGCCTTGGCGGCGGCGTCTTGTTCGGCCTTGGCCCGGGCGAGTGGTGTCGTCGCCCGCGGCTCGGCGGACGTGGGTGCGGTGGAGGCGGTGGAAGTAGTCGAGGTACCTGGTGTGGCCTGCGCGCCGGGTGTCAGGACCCCGCAGGTGAGGGTGAGTCCGACGAGTCCACACACGGTGGCGACCAAGCGGGGGCGGGTTCGGGTATGCAGGGGTGGGTGCCCCATGGGCGGAGTCTCCTGAAGGTGGGTTGTGGAACACGGCGCGGAGCGCACGCAGAGACGCGCGGAACCTACGGGCTGGTCCGCGGCGATGACAACGTGGCCGCCATGTGACCCGCTTCATTCACCGCAAGTGTTGGAAGAGCCGAGTCCTTGCAGGTCCCGCCGTCTCGATGTGCTGCGGTACGAGGGAGAGGGCAAGGCGCCGACCGTTGGGGTGGTCGGCGCCTTCCGGTGTTCGTACATGGGACCGGGACAGTTGTTCCCCCATGGTCCCGGGACCGTTGCCCGACCGGGCGACGGCTCCGAGGCGGTGGTCGGGGTCAGTTCGTGGGGCGCACCGGGTCGAGGTAGGTGTGTGGTGTGCCGTTGTCCCACAGGGCGGTGATGTCGCTTTTGCCATTTGCGTTGATGTCGGCGGCGGCGATGCCGCGGATGGTGGCCCAGCTGTTGTCGGATCCGAGGTTGATGCTTTCGTTGATGGTGGCGTTGCCGTTGCCGGTGTACAGCCGCAGGGCGCCGTTGGCCCAGATGGCGGCGAGGTCGGTCTTGCCGTCGGCGTTGAAGTCGCCGGCGGTGATTTTGCTGATGGAGCCCCATGAGGCGTCCACGCCGAAGGGGATGCTGGTGGCGATCTTGTCCTTGCCGTCGCCTCGGTACAGGCGTAGTTCGCCGTTGGCCCAGATGTTGGCGATGTCGAGTTTGCCGTCGCCGTCGAAGTCGCCGGCGGCGATTCCGCTCGCGGGGTTCCAGGTTCCGTCGGACCACAGTGGTTTGCCGTCGGACAATCCGCCGGTGCCGTTGCCGAGGTAGAGCCACAGCTTTCCGGCGACCGTCGCGGCGATCAGGTCGCCCTTGCCGTCCTTGTCGAAGTCACCGGCGGTGATGGCGGTGGCGCCGGACCAGGTGGTGTCGCCCCACATACCGACGCGCTCGCGGAAGGTGCCGTCGGGGTTGCCGTGGCGCAGCCACAGCGAGCCCTTGTCGTCGATGGTCACGGCGTCGGGGACGTGGTCGCCGTCGAAGTCGGCGGAGGCGACGAGACGGTCGCTGCCGTAGAGGGTGTAGGTGCTGCTTCGCCAGGTTTCGTGGATGTAGCCCTGCTGGAAGTTGGAGCGACGGCCGCCCGCGATGGCGAACTCGTCGGTGATGGGGAAGCCGAGGTCGCTGTTCTCCCAGCCGTGTGCGGCCCAGGTGTTGCGGATGCTGCCGTAGACGGCCCAGGCGCCCGTGGTGGGCGAGGCGTAGATGGATCCGGTGACGGTGGCCGCGCCGGGTGCGAGGAAGTGGTTGTAGAAGCCGGGCTTGTTGGGTGTCCTCGTCTCGTCGGTGGCGGGGAATCCGAGGAAGCCGCGTGTGCCGCCCAAGAGTTGCCAGCGGTTGTAGATGTCGCCGTGCATTTCGTGGGTGCCGGCGTTGGTGGCGGTGATGGCGCCGGGGCCGGAGGTGAGGCCGCCGGCGAAGCGGCTGATGGCGCCGAGGTAGGTGCCGCCGCCGTCGTACATCTTCGTCTCGTCGCTCACTGGGTAGCCGAGCAGACCGCGCGGGCCGCCGAGGGCGAGCCACTTCTGGCGCACGGTGCCGCGGACGATCCAGGTGCCGGTGTAGGGCGAGGAGTTGAGCGATGCGGCGGCCGTGCCGTTGCCGCTGTCGGCCTGGAAGTCGGCCCAGTGGCCGATGCTGTCGCCGTCGACGTTGGTGCCGGAGACGGGCAGGCGGAGTTCGCCGTCGGGGCCGCCGGATGCCTCGTACTTGTCGAGAATCGGCCCGCAGATGTCGAATGTCTTGCTGGGGTCGACTCCGGACTTGAACGGCTTGCAGTTGGTCCAGGGGGTGTTGCTGTTGGCGAGGAGTTGTCCGTCACGGAAGGCGGTGGTGCTTCCGGGGGCGTTGCCTCGGATGACGTAGAGGCTGCCGCCGGGGCCTTCCGCCCACAGGTCGGCGATCTTGTCGCCGTCCAGGTCGCCGTCGGCGTGCAGGGCGGGGTAGACGGCGGGTGTGAGGTCCGCGGCGAGCTCGACCCGCCGGGTGTCGTCGCCCAGGGCGCTGACATCGGTGACCTTGATGCCGCCCGTGGTGGTCACTTTGGAGGGGTATTGGTAGAGGTTGCCGGTGGTGCGGTCGCGGACCCACAGGTCGGGTCGTTCGTCGCCGGTGACGTCGCCGGGGGCGATGATGTCGCGGTCGGCCCAGTCGGTGTTTCCGAGGAGTTTGGCGGTGAGGTCGAATCCTCCGGGGGTTCCGTTGCCGGAGTGGAGGAAGAGCCGGTTGGTGTCGCCTTCGACGGTGATGAGGTCGAGTGCGCCGTCGCCGTCGACGTCGCCGGGGGCGACGATCTGCTTGACCCTGCCCCAGTCGTCGGCGTAGATGCCCGGAGCGCAGTCCTGGCCGGTGCGGGCGTCGACGCACAGGAACGGCCGACTGGCCAGGACGTTGTTCTGCGGTACGTAGAACTGGCCGCCGTTGTTGGCGGATCCGGGTTTGGGGAGCGCTCCGTTGTAGCCGTCGCTGTTGCGGTACACCAGCACGTTGGTGCCGTCGTAAACGAAGAGGTCGTCCCTGGTGACACCGGCGCCGCCACGGTGGGCCAGTTTCGCCCCGGTCCAGGTTCCGCCGGGCATCGGGCCCTGGCCGGCGTTGGAGACCGTACGTCCGCCTGTGGTGGGGTCGGTTCCGGCGTCGTACATCTTCAGCGCGCCGCCGTCGGTGACGGCGAGCATGTCGACGCGGGTGTCGCCGCTGATGTCGCCCAGGGTGGTGGTCGCGTTCGGGTTGCCTGGGGCGTAGAACTGGTACGCGAAGGGCTGGGTGCGGTTCCCGGCCAGGTCGATCGCGCGCACGGTCAGGGTGTTCGTACCCCACCGGGTCACCGGTACGTCGGCGACTTTCCACGCCTTGTGTTCCTCGTCCCAGTTCGCTGCGGGGGCCTGGCCGATGGGCAGGCTGCCGTTGAGGACGTATTCGACGCGGCCGACGCCGGAGTCGGGGTCGGTGGCGGTGACGTAGAACGTTCCGGTGTTGTCGGCGGTCTTGCCGCCGCCGTTCACGGGGTAGTCGGTGCTGGTGACGCCGGTGAGGGTGGGGACGGTGCCGTCGACGGTGAAGTCGCAGCTGTCGGCCCAGCCGGATTCGCGTCGGCCGTCGCCGCCCTTGACGCTCCAGCGGTAGGTGCTGCCGGGGACGAGTTTGTCGATGGGACGTCGGCGTTGGCGGTGGCGCCGTTGGCCCCCCAGGACGTCCAGCCGCTGTTCCAGACCTCGCGGCCGCCCTGGTTCATCTCGTTGAGCGCGAACCAGACGTCACCGTCGTCGCCGTCGAGGTCGTTGCGGTCGGCCATCAGGCGCAGTCGGCCGACGTCGGGGTTGAGGCGTCCGATGTAGCCGCAATTGTTCGCGCCCGAGCCGTTGACCGGCGCGGGGTCGGTGCGCAGGTTCGTGGGCGGGTTCGGCGGGGTGTTGTAGGACACGCTGAGGAAGGTGTCCGCGGCGGTGCGCGAGACGCGCTTGAAGCCGTTGTTGCTTGTGCTCTGGGTCTCGTTCCCGAAGAGGCCGAAGGTGACCGAGGACCAGTGGGTCCGGGCTGCGATCTGGTCGGTGATCGAGAAGTCGAGCAGGCGCGGCGCGCAGTGGGCGTCGGCGTTCGAGCCCGGGAAGGAACCCGACGCCCACTCGGACGCGCCGCTCGGCTGGTTGTTCCAGTTCGTCGAGGTCGTCAGCGTGTCGGAGACCGCCTTGAGCGAGACCGGCTGCGGGGAATCGGTGCAACTGAACATGGCCGAGTCGACCTGCTTGACGTTGAACGACGCGCTCAGCACGTCCTTACCGGCCAGGCCGTCCACCGACACGCGGAAGAAGGAGCGCTCGATACCGACCCTGTCGCGCCAGCGTTGGTAGCCGATGCCGGGCTGGTAGTCGGTGCGTCCGTATCCGGGGGTGGTCTCGTACGCCGACTGCACCCAGCCCCACATGGCCGCCGGGCGCGACCAACTGGGGTCGATGTATACGGGGAAGACCGTGTCCGGCGAGGTGAGCAGACCGGTGTCGGCGCTCAGCGTCACCGAGCCCTTGTCCACCGACGTACGCAGGTCCGCATGAGTGGCCCGTGCGCCCGGCCGCTGTGCGGTGGAGGCGAGTTCGCTCGCCGGGACCTCCCCGACGTCGGCGGCGGACGGGGCCGCGTTCGCGGTCCGCGCGGTCGAGGTCTTCGCGGTGGTGCGCGAGTCCCACATCTGCGGGACCGGTGCCGCGAACACCCGTGAGCCGTCGGCGTCCTTCGCCACCAGAGCGCCGCCGGCCTCGGGGGCGACGGTGAGTCCGGTGCCGGCGGTGCCGAGCTTGAGTGTGGCCAGCTTCGGGTTGCGCGCGGCATCGGGGGTCTTGACGATCAACGTGTGGGCGAAGCCGCCCTGTTCGGCGGCGGTGACCTTGAGGTCGACGTCCGGCAGTACGCCCGGGTACAGCGCGCCGGCGCCGTCGAGGACGGGCCTGGGCAGCGTGGTGGGCCAGGTCAGCGTCAGGGTGCGGCCGCCGGTGGTCATCGACGCGAGCATGTTGTCGCCGCCGCCACCGAGGACCAGGTCGTCCGTGGTGCTGATCGGACGGACCTTGCCGTCCGTGGATGGCTTCAGCGTCGGGTCGAGGTCGACCCACTTCCCGGTCTTCTTCGTTCGAGCGGGTGCGACGGTCCGCTTCAGCGACATCGTGCCGTCCGGCAGGGCGGTCACGGTGTCGGTCTCGGTGGTCAACTCCGGTACGGGAACGGGCTGCTTGGTGGCCCGTGCCTTGGAGGAGGCACTCTGCTCCGCCTCGGCCTTGGCGACCGGCGTCGTCGCTTGCGGCTCGGTGGTAGCGGCCGGGGTGGTCGATGTGCCGGGCACGGCATCGGCTGCGGCCTGCGCGCCGGGAGCCAGGACACCGCAGGTGAGGGTGAGCCCGACCAGTCCGTACACGGTGGCGGCCAGCCTGGGACGGATTCGGGCGTGTGGGGGTGAATGCCCCATGGGTGAGGTCTCCTGAGCGAATGCGGGACGCGGCGCGTGGCGTGCGCGTAGTTGCGCGGAACCTACGACCCGGTTCGAGTCGATGACAACACACCTGTCATGTGACGCAGTTCACTCATGGAAAGTGGCGGAGTCGACACATCGGTATTGATCGAACAAGTGCCAACCAACTATCCACTTATGCTTTGTGATGGGCCTTTTGCGACTGTCGAGGACGCTCGAGGAGACCCTTCCGTTGTTATGACGAACATCACGTCGAGGCGTGGAACTCCCGTTGCCGGTTGGGGAGTCCGGGCCATACGTTGCGCTCCTCATTTGGATTCCATTGGATTCTTCGCCCGGCTCGGGGGCGGGAACGGCGGGCGGCTGCGTGCGTGGCAAGAGCGTGTGGACATGGGGGACCGGTGCCGGTTCCCGGCGCGGGCGTGCCGCGGGTCGGGGCGTCGTGGTGGCGGCCACCGTCGCAGCGTTGTTGGCGTCGGCCGGCCCGGCGCAGGCCCTGCCATGGGTGGTGCCCGACGACGCGAAACCCTCGTGGTCTCCGGGGAACTTCCCAAGACCAAGCCGGTGGGCGGCTCGAAGGCACCGAAGTCCGATGTGCGGCGCCCGGCGGGTGACGGTCACGGGTCGTGGAAGCCGGGAAAGGTCGTGTGGCCCGAGCCGCTGACGGCCGAGACGGTGCCCGCCGCCGAATCCACCGCCCCGCGCGCGTCCGGCTTCTCCGCGCTCTACGCCACACCCACCGACGGCCGCGTGGCCGGTGGCCCCGTTCGAGTCACCACTCCCGCGGCCTCGCCGGCCCCGTTCGTCAACCGCGCCGCCCCGGTTGCGTCCGGAATGACTGCGGCCCCGGCGAAGGTCAAGGTCACCGTCGCCGACCGCGCCACGGCGGACAAGGCAGGCGTCGACGGGGTCGTGCTGAGCGTGGCCCGCGCCGACGGCCGCACCGACGCCGGCCGGGTCACCGTCTCCCTCGACTACGCGGGCTTCCGGGACGCGTTCGGCGCCGACTGGTCCACCCGTCTGCGGCTGTCCACGCTGCCCGAGTGCGCGCTGACCACCCCAGAGCAGGCCCAGTGCCGGGTGAAGACCCCGCTGGAGACCTCCCGCAACAACGCGGCGACGCGCAGCGTCACTGCCGCCGTCGACCTTCCCGCAGCCAACCCCGGTGTTTCGGGGCGGATGGTGCTGGCGGCCACCGCGGCGGACGCGGGCCCTTCCGGCGACTACACCGCGACCTCGCTGACCCCGTCCGGAGCGTGGACCGCGGGCGGCAACTCGGGCACGATGAACTGGTCCCACCCGATTGCGGTGCCCACCGCCGTCGGGGGCACCGCCCCCCAGATCAATCTCGTCTACAACTCCGGCCAGATCGACGGGAAGGGCACCTCGACCAACAATCAGGCGTCGTGGATCGGCGAGGGCTGGGAGTACGCGCCCGGTTTCGTGGAGCGCTCCTACCAGACGTGCGCCCGGGACGGCCAGGACAAGTCCGGCGAGAAGTGCTGGTCCGACCAGAACTCGCTGATTCTGTCCCTGAACGGCAGTTCCTCCACGCTGCTGCGTGACGACGTCTCCAAGGCGTGGCGCCTGGCGAACGACGACGGCTCCCGCATCGAACTCCTCACCGGCGCGAGCAATGGCGACGACGACGGCGAGCACTGGAAACTGACGACGCCCAACGGAGTCCAGTACTTCTTCGGCGTCGGCCACAAGCCCGGCGTCGGCAACACCGGCCCGGCGACGAACTCGACGTGGACCGCCCCGGTCTACGGCAACAACGCGGGCGAGCCGTGCAACAAGGCGTCCGGGTTCGACGCGTCCTGGTGCCCGCAGGCGTGGCGTTGGAACCTGGACCACGTCGTGGACACCCGCGGCGGTCTGGTCACGTTCTCGTACAACGAGGAGAAGAACAACTACACCCGCGGCGCGATCCTGGTCGGGTCCGGTACCCGGACCGAGTACACCCGCGGCGGAACCCTCGCGAGAATCACCTACGGTTCGAAGCTGACCGATGCCTCGCAGCCGACCGCACAGATCGTCTTCGACACGGCGGAGCGTTGCCTGGTCAAGGACGGGTTCGACTGCGATCCGGCGAAGATGACCAAGGCCAACGCAGCCAAGTGGCCGGACGTACCCGTCGACAAGGTGTGCGCGGCGACCGGCACGTGCGAGCAGTACAGCCCCACCTACTTCTCCACCCGTCGCCTGACCAAGATCACCACCCAGGTCCTGGTCGGCTCCGGTTTTCAGACCGTCGACGAGTACGTCTTGGACCAGGACTACCCCGACCCCGGTGACGGCTCCACCGCGACGCTGTGGCTGAAGTCGATCACCCGCACGGGCTACGACGGTTCGAAGAAGATCGACATGCCGTCGGTCGACTTCACCGGCACGTTCATGCCCAACCGTGTCGACGCGGGCGGCGACATGGCGCCGCCGATGAACCGCCGCCGGATCACCACGATCACCAACGAGACCGGCGGGCTGACCACCTTCCGGTTCAACCCGCCCGAGTGCACGACCGCGAACCTGCCCACCCCGGACGCCAACACCAAGGCGTGCTACCCCGTCTGGTGGAGCTACGGCGACGCGGACCCGGTCCTGCACTGGTTCCACAAGTACACCGTCGCCGAGGTCACCGAACAGGACCCGACGACCCACGCCCCGGACAAGTCCACCCGCTACGAATACCTCGGCGGTGCGGCCTGGCACCGTGACGACTCCGAACTGACCGAGGACAAGGAGGCGTCCAGGCCCAAGTCCAAGGACCGCCGCACGTGGAACGACTTCCGCGGCTACGCGGAGGTGATCACCCGCTCCGGCGTCGCCCCGGACAGGATCACCCAGTCCAAGGCCCTGTTCCTGCGCGGCATGGACGGCGACGTCAAGAAGGACGGCACCAAACGCGCGGTGAGCGTGACCGACTCCGCCGGCACGGTGATCACCGACCGCGACGCCTTCCAGGGCTTCGGCTACGAGACCCAGACCTTCGACGGCGCCGACGTCGGAAACAAGATCGTCGCGACCACCTCCAACAGGCCGTGGATCTCCGAGGCCGCGGCCACCCACAAACGCGCCCGTGGCCTGCCGGACCTCACCGCCCGGATGACCCGCACCGACCTGACCCGCACACGCAGCCTGCTCGCCGACGACACCTGGCGCCAGACCCGCAAGGAAACGACGCACGAGAGCACGTACGGTCTGCCCACGGCGGTCGCCGACTTCGCCGACGGACTCGACCCGTTCTGTACCAGGACCACGTACGCGCACAACACCGCCGCGTGGATCATCGGCAAGCCGACCGAGGTCGTCTCCGTGACCGGGGACTGCGAGACACCGGCGACCGCGACATCGACATACGCGCTCTCGCGCACCTCCTACGACAAGCTGCCCCTGGGCCAGGTCGGCGCGATCGGGGACGTGACCGCCACCGAGGCCGCCACCGCGTACAAACCGGACGGCACCCCGGAGTGGCTGACCACCGCCACCTCCGAGTACGACGCCTACGGCCGCGCGACCAAGGTCACCGACGCGGAGAACAAGGCGACCACGACCGTCTACGAGCCGGCCACAGGGGCGATGCCGACGAAGACGATCGCCACCGACCCCAAGGGCTGGACCACCACCCTGGAGACGGCCGGCTCCCGCAACCTGCCCGTCAAGGCCGTCGACGTCAACGGGCTGGTGGTCGAGCAGGAGTACGACGCGCTCGGGCGTCTGTTGGCGGTGTGGAAGCCCGGCCACCCGAAGACGGGCGACGCCGACGTGCGTTTCGCGTACGAGGTGAACAAGAACGCCCCGTCGGTGGTGACGACCGAGACGAAGCGCGTCGACAAGAGCTACGCGACCTCGCGCCAACTCCTGGGCGCGTTCCTCCAGGAACGCCAGACCCAGAGCAGCACCCAGAACCAGGCCACCGGCCGGGTGGTCACCGACACGTTCCACGACAGCCTCGGCCGCGTCCTCAAGACCAACCAGCCCTATTACGACGACACATCGGCACCCACGAAGACGGTGTTCGTCGCCAACGACAACGAGGTCCCCGCGCAGAACGCCACTGTCTACGACGGCATGGGCCGCAAGACCGTCGAGTCGTTCACGTCGCTGTCGGTCAACCAGTGGGAGACCCGCACCTCCTACGCCGGCGCCGACCGGATCGCCACCACGCCCCCCGCCAGCGGCACCGCGACCCTGGTGATCTCGGACGCCCGCGGCAAGCCGCAGGAACTGCGCGAGTACAACGGCGGAGCCCCCACCGGCACCGACTACTCGAAGATCACCTACACGTACAACGGGCGCGAGGAACTGAAGACCGTCACCGACGCCGGCGGCAACAAGTGGGAGTACACCTACGACTTCCTCGGCCGCAAGACCCACGTCGAGGACCCGGACAAGGGCCCCTCGGACACCGCCTACGACAAGGTCGGCCGGATCACCTCCACCACCGACGCCGGCGGCCAGAAGCTCACGTACGCCTACGATGACCTCGGCCGCAAGACCGGCCTGTACAAGGGCGCGTCGGCGACCCCGGAGAACCTCCTTGCGTCGTGGTCCTACGACCGCTATGCCAAGGGTCAGGCGGACGGCTCCACCCGCTACGTCGGCGGCGCGTCCGGCGCCAAGTACGTCTCGGAGATCACCGGCTTCGACACCGGCTCCTACCGGCCCTCCGGCACCCGACTGACCGTCCCCGCGACCGAGGGCAAACTCGCCGGGACCTACGAGACCAAGACCCTCTATGAACGCGTCACCGGCCGACCCGTCTACTCGATCCTGCCCGCCCGGGGCGGACTGCCCGCCGAGAACCTCAACTACATCTACAAGCCCACCGGACAACTGGGCGCGCTCGGCAGCAGCACCAAGGACTCCTACCTCAACTGGTCCGACTACGACCCCTTCGGCCGCAACATCCGCGCCGTCCTGGGCTCGACCCCGCGCCAGGCGGCGATGACGACCGCCTACGACCCGGCGACCGGCCGCCTGCTGTCGACGAAGTGGGACAAGGAGACCGGCACCACCGCAAGCGTGGACGCCACGTCCTACACCTACAAGCCCAACGGCGACGTCACCTCCATCAGCACCAAACGCGACAACAACACCACGGACACCCAGTGCTTCGCCTACGACGGCCGACGTCGCCTCAAGGAAGCCTGGACGGACACCACCGGCACCGCCGCCCTGCCGGCCCCGAGCGTCCCCGGCATCGGCGGCTGCGTCTCCCAGACCCCGACCGCGACGACCGTCGGCGGCCCGGACCCGTACTGGCAGTCCTTCACTTACGACGTGGTCGGCAACCGCACCAAACTCGTCGACCACGACGCGACCGACGACCCGACGAAGAACGTCACCACGGAGTACGGCTACCACCCCGGCACCCAGCCCACCGACCGTACCCACCGCCTGGACACCATCACCGTCAAGACCGGCACCCGCGAGGCCGTCACCACCGGCATGACCTACGACCAGGCCGGCAACACCAAGACTCGGCCCGGTGGTGACGCCAACCTCCAGACCCTGACCTGGAACGAAGAGGACAAGCTGGCCAAGGTCGCCTCCGCGACCGGCGGCAGCGAATACCTCTACGATGCCGACGGCCAGCGCATCATCCGTCGCCAGGCCGGCGAGACTACCCTCTACGTCGGCGCCGACGAACTCACCACCGCCACCGACCAATACGGCCCGGTCGTCGGCACCCGCTACTACACCACCGCAGGCGGCGCCACCGTTGTCCGCAACGGGCCCAGCGCGCTCACCTACATGGCGGCCGACCACCACGGCACCCCCACCAGCACCCTCGACGCCGCCACCCTCACCGCGACCCGCCGCCAGTCCAAGCCCTTCGGCGAACCCCGCGGTGCACAACCCACCCAGGCAGGCGGCCAATGGCCCGACGACAAGGGCTTCCTCGGCAAGCCCATGGACTCGACCGGCCTGACCCACGTCGGAGCCCGCGAATACGACCCGAGCCTCGGCCGCTTCATCAGCGTCGACCCGATCATGGACCTCACCGATGCCCAACAGATGCACGGCTACACCTACAGCAGCAACAACCCCACGACGGTCAGCGATCCCACCGGTCTCTACGAATGCGACTGTGGCGGCGACCCTGACGACCACAGCTTCCCCAACAGGGGAGGCGGTTCACCCTCGAACCCGCCCCCACCGCCTGCGGACCCCGTCAGAATCCCTTACGAGCCCGAGGAGAACCTTGTCTCGGACTTTGTCGACCCGCAGGGCGTCAACATGTCGCACCGGATCCCGAAGGGGAAAAAGGGCGACAACTTCCGGACGCACTACCTGAGAATCGTCAACTACAAACGATTCGACCTCATCATGCAAAGCGCCGAGAACAGGTGGTTCGACCAAACGAACTACATGTTCCAAGCCTGCCTTGAAGTCGACTGCGACCGCGACTTCGCGAGCTTCCTCATGCACCAGAAATGGGACGCACAGATCGCCGCGGGACAAGCCTTCGACGGCCTCGGCCCATTGGTCCTTCCTGGCGGTCCTGTAGCCGGCAAGGGCGCCAAGGGACCCAAAGCGCCCGACTGCGGACACAGCTTCATCCCCGACACGGAAGTCCAGATGGCAGATGGATCGACGAAACCGATCCAAGACGTCCAACCGGGCGACGTCGTTCTATCCGCAGACCCTGAGTCCGGCGAAACCAGCCCTCGTACAGTCGTCGCTTCCATCACCACGGAGGACGATAAGGAGTTCGCCGAAATTACCGTCAAGACGGACGACGGCGACGCTTCCGTCCTTGCGACCACCAACCACCCCTTCTGGGTCCCTGACCTCAAGCAGTGGATCAACGCCGGAGACCTCCGGCCCGGCCAAGGACTGCAAACCCCCGAAGGCACCCAAGTTCAGATCACCGCGACGCGAACCCTCTCTCGTGGATTGCGTACACACGACCTGACGGTCGACGGCGACCACACGTACTATGTGGGAGTCGGAAGTGTCGCCACTTTGGTGCACAACTGTGGTGAGAGTATTTATGAAGCGGGAGGGAAGCATAAACCAACCTCCACGAAGACTAGTCGTGGTGAAAACAGCGCTGAGCCAAAAAATGGTCAGGCTGCCCTTGACAATTCAGTTCAAGTGAAACCGACATCGACGCGCAGGGTAGGTGTCGACAAAGAGAATGGTCAGATTGTTGTGATCGATTTGACCATTGAAAGACGATGTGACTGTGGCGCCGCCCAGGGTGGGACAAATAGTGTCTATCACGGGCATGTTCGAACTTGGGATTCGTTGAATGATGATATGCAAAGCGCTCTCAAAAGAGCTGGGCTGGTCGATAAGCGCGGAAGGTTGACCTGATGAATGAAAGTGGCGTTTCGCAACTTCGAGACATACTTAAGGCGTTGGAAGTCAAGGATACTGACAGTGCTGCTGCAATTCTCCTCGGTTTGGTGCTGGACGACGCGGATGGTCGGCGTGCATGTGAAGTGGTGTATTCCTGCCTGGTCGGTGAACTCGATGAGCAGATCAAAGTCTTGGCTGTCAGATGCGTTGGGCATTTAGCTCGGATTCACGGTGAGGTTCCCAGCATTCTTCTTAAGGTCATCAATGGATTGAAGTCAGACCCACTTTATCGTGGTGCTGTCGAGGACGCCCTCGATGACGTTTCACGCTTCACCCACTTGTGATTCTCTGAGACTGGGTGCGAGTTCCGCCTTTGTGTGAGTGGGTGGTGTGGTGGCGGTGTGTTGGCCGGCATCGTTGTGTAGGGGTGTCCGGGCTGTTCCGGGGGTCTTTCGTTGTGGTGGTGGGGTTGTTGTCGGCTGTCATGAAGTGATCAGGACAGTGTTGCTGGCCTCCTAACAGGTTCGTGGGGGTTTGTCAGCTGGTTGACCGTTCCTATGTCACGTACCCGTGAGCGGGGGTGTGCTCGGGATATGGCCGATACGCGCGAGAACGCCTCTTTTCCGGGATCCGGGGCCGTTGCCGTGCCGCGCCCGTGGGCGGTACGGCGTCTGCTCGACATCGACGCCTCCGGGACGCTGACCAGCATTCACGTGCGGATCATCGCCGAAGCGGCCGGCGTGTCCGAACGGACGATGAGGCGGTGGCTGCGTGAGGCACGCGGAGGGCGTCCCGAAGCACGCCCCCGGAAGAACGGCTTCACCCTTTCCGACGCGTTGTGGGCCGAACTCGCCCGCTTGGGCGGCAACGTAGTCGGCCTGCGCCGGTCGATGCCGGCAACGTCAGGCGGCGGGCACGCTCGCCCGTGTGGGACGCCGCCTCGGTGCCGTCGGCGAGCACACTGCATCGCGCGGTCCGTGATGACATACGCGCCGGCCGACTGCTGGAGGTTGCCCCCAGGTCCCGAACCGGCACACCCTCCGGTCACTACGACCGTGCGCCGGCCGAGTTGCGTCTGGAGGAATTCTTCGACGACCGGCCACCCGAACCCGCCGATGCGGACACTACCCCCGATGTCCCCGCCGTGGTTTCGCGCGCGCGCCTGTACACCCCCGACGCCCGCCTGGTCGTCACCACCCAGGTCGCCGCCGTCGTGGAGGCGGTCGGGCATGTCGCCGCCGCCCGAGGAGTGTTGTGCGTGTTCGGGGACGCCTGTGGCCGAGCATTTCAGTGGTGGGGTGGGTTGGTGGTTGGTCTGGGGTTTCGTGTGTCGGTTGAGAATTCCGGCGGGTGGGTTGGTGGCCCCGGGCTGTGGTGGTGGGGATTTCGCGGGGCGGGCCCGGTGGGGATGGCCTGGGGTTTCGTAGTTCCGTGGGAACGATCTTGGTTTTCTCGGTGATGTATCGATGCGTCGTGAGGTAGCCGCGGGTTTTTGCGGGGGTGTCGGGGTGTCGGTGCGGGGTGGCCCGAGGTGGGTGTCGGCTCTCGTCGGGAGGCGGGTCGTTGCCGGTCAGGCCGGGCCGTGGTGGTGGAGCCGCGCCCGGAGGAGGTCGTCGGGCGGGACCGCCAGGCGGGGGAGTTCGAGACGTTCGGCGATGTGTTCCAGGGCCCGTGCGTGTCGGTACGCGGCCGGCCCGCGGGGGATCCGGGAGACGGTCCGGGGGAGTGTGACCAACGCGCGGGCGAGGGCGACGGTTTCGGGATAGGTGACCACGGTGCGGGCCAGGAGAGCGGCCGAGACGCCCCCGCGGGTCGCGGTCAGGGTGGGGTTGCCCGCGGTGAGCCGGCCCAGCCGCGCCTGCCGGCGCCGGGCCATGTGGCGTCCGCGGTCGTTGCCGGCGGGTGGTGACCGCCGCCGCCCGGGTATGCGCGGCCACGCTGTCGCCGTGTCGTGCGAGGCGCCGGTGGGACCGGTGTGCGAGGCCGATCTCGGGTAGCGCACCCGTGTCGAGGGGACCCGGCAACCGGGGCTCGCTCGCCCAATACCGGTGCCGGGGGCACCACATGCGGTCCGCGGGCGGATACGTCCCCGCCACATCGGTTGCCCCGCGGGTTCGGCGTCGTGGGGCACGGTGTCCAGGCCGGCGGTCGAGGTGGGTGATGGTGTCGGCGTGGGTGGTGGTGCTGAGCGGGAGTATCGCGACCTTCGGTGGTTCGGGCCGAGTTCGACGTCTTCGGCGAGCAGGGTTCGCATCAGGTGGCCGACGGACGCCGGGGGCAGGTCCTCGTCGACGGCGATGTGCGGCATCGGGTGTTCCTCGTGGCCGGTGCGCCATCGGACCTGCGCCACCCATGCCGACCGGACGGCGGGGAACTGTGCGTGCGCACCGACAAAAATCGTGCCGCCCGTATCGACACCGTTCGTTTCCCACCGGCAAGGGCATCCTGGTCCACGGCAGCGGCACGTGTCGCGCCACGGCTTGACGCAGCGACAGTCCCGGAACGAATGCGGTCGCCACTCACGGGATTTGCCCGTCCGTATCTGCCGCCACCACCGGGGCGACAAAGGAGCCGGCAGGCACCGCTCGCGCGGCAGCAACCTCGGTCCGCAATCGTTCCCTGAACCCGGCCGATCGAAAGCCCATGTGCAACACGTGCTGACAGCCATCGCGGTCAACGTCGAAGCCTTAGCGGCCGCCCCGAAAACGAGGAATCCTCTGCGTCGCTTCCAGACCCATCCGGACCACAACGACACCCCCGGCCGAAGCCCTGGCGAACGCTTGGCAGTCGAGTCCCATCTGCCAAGATCACCGACAGAGTCAAGCTACGTGATCCCGATGACGTACGTCACGACCACGCCGCCGTCCCGGCCGGGCCTGGACGACCCGCCGGGCCGATGCCTCAGGTGGTGTCGAGCATCAGCGCAGTCAACGCCTCGGCGACCGTGGCGAGTCCGGGTAGGAGCGCGGTCCGCCCGGCCGCGTCGTCCGCAGCCCCGAGGACCAGGCGGTGCGCGGCGACCAGCTGTTCGGCGGCGGCCGTCAGGTGCGCGGTGGCTCTATCGACGTCCGGCGCGGCGGCGAAGTCGGGACGTCGTGCGAGTGGCCGTGGTACCGATGCGATTTCGGATGGACCTGCGCGTCGGTTCCGCCCGGTGCTTTGATTGTTCCTGTCGGCGGCGGCTCGGGACGGGGACGGTCGTGTGGAAGGACGTGATGCCGATCGTGGTCGGCTTCCTGCTGACCACGGTGCTGGGCGGGCTGCTGGGGGTCCTCTTCCAGCGACAGAGCTGGGCGCACCAGTATCGCGTCCAACTCGCCGACCAGGAATTGCAGCTCGCGTTGCGGATCTTCGAGGAGATCAGCCGCCTCCTGGACAAGCGGCTGTACCGGCTCCGGCTCCTTGCCGGCGAGGCCACCCCACCCAACACGGGAGCCCGCAGCGCGCTCGCCGAGTCCCACATGGACGCGTACCGGGCGGTGCTGTTCGAGTGGAACGACGGCATCAACCGGAACCTCGCCCTGGTTCAGCGCTACTACGGCGCCGAAATGCGCGATCGGCTCGACAACACGATCGGCGCGGCCTTCGTGGACCTCGGACGTGAGGTGGAAGCCCTGTGGAAAGGAGCAGGGCAGCTGCGCCCGGACCTCGAAACCCGTCTGCGACAGCTCGGCGGTTTGGTCTACCACTTCAATCTGGAGATGATCGAGGCCGTTCAACAGCGTGACGTGGGCTTGTTGGGACGAGCAAGGCCAACAGTCTGACCGGTGCCGAACGTCGGCATCCGTCCCCCGTGAAGGCGCCCGGTCGGATGTACCGCCCGCCCGCACCGCTCGCCATCCTGGTCTACGGGCACCGGCGGACACCTCGATGACCGCGCAGATCCCAAGTCCGGTGTCACAGGTCGGGTTTGCCCGATTCGCCTCGGCACCGTCGTTCGCGACCCGCGTCGGCGTCACGAACAGCCGTCACGCGGTGACCTCCGTGCCTGTTCGACAACGGCAACCGCGCATCCACCCGCATTCCGCCGCCCCGGACGGATGCGGACTCGGACCGTGTTCGGCGCGGTTCCCCAGTCGGGGCTCGCCCCCGGCCGCGCAGGTTCCCGCTTTCGGACGACGGGGCGGCGCGCCCGGTGTCGGTGTCGTTGGTGATGACCTTTCCCGTGACCGATGTTCCGGTGCCCGGCGACGCCGCCACCTCGAGCACGTGGAAAGCGACGACGCGCACCTGGTCGTGAACCCCTCGTCGGCTCGAGTCTCTCGGGAGCCTGCGCGGGGGCTTGCGGGCTGCGCCGGCTGGTGCGGCTGAGGCGTTCACCTACTCTTCCGAATCGTGTGGGATCGGTGCGTCGAAGACGTCGACAACGAACTCCGAGGTCCCGTTGCCCTCGAAATCGACGTCCCTGTCGCTGTGAAGCAGCGTATGGACCCTGACGCGACGCCCCTCAGCGCTTGCGGCCCCGGCTACCTTGAGCGCGCCGCGAACGGGTCCGAGGTCGTCAAGCGGCTGCTTGCTCGTCCAGGTTTCCAGAAGCTTCACCTCTGTGGGAAGCGCCCATGTACGCGGCTCGGCGTTGGCCGGCACGGTGACCTCGTCGCTGCGCAACTGGATCACCCAACCGATATCGCCATCACTGTCGCGCTCGTTCGACATACGAATACCGAGCCCGATCATGTAGGCGCCGTCGAGGTAGTCCTCGATCTCGTCGTCGAGCCGGCTGAAGTAAACGGCCGTGCGAACGATGTCGATCGGCCCACATTCGGTGAAGGCTCCGACTTTCGGTGCGCACTTGTCCTTGAGATACTGCCGCGCGGCCATACACACCGGTTTCGGAACGCGGTCCAACATGGCTTGGAGAGCTGTGTCGTCCCGGTCGGCCAGGAAGCTGTTGAGGGCATCGACGAGTTCCTCGGTCAGATGGAGATCGCCCGCCCCCAGCGTCGTGACCGCCTCCAACCGATCGCGGGGATCCTTGACGAGAGCGAATACCCTGCTTCGTCCCGGGCTCGTGTGTGCGATGAACGAATGAACCATTACCTGTCCCACCAGACGTTTCGGAAACGGCAACACGACGCATGCATGCCTTGGCGCCGCTGGAAATAGGGGTAAGCCCGCGCCTTGACGTGTCGTTCGAACTACGAGTTCGTTCGCATGGTCAACCAAGCGAGTGGCCGTCACACCCGGCACTCAAGCCCGAGTCTGCATAGCCACGAAAAGCTACCAGGGCACGGCCGTGACAGCAACGCCGAACAGGCGTAGGCAGCACGCACTTCCACGGCGACCAAGACAAGTCGTCACCCTGCGGGGAGATCGCTTCGAACCGGCGCGGGTCTGTAAATCGAACGGGTCTGCCTCACTTCCGGTGGTAGCTCAGTGTGATGGTCACGGGAGGAGGATGCGGTGGCGGAGGAGGTCGAATCCGGCTCGTCCGTGCATCTGCCGCATGATGCGTTTGGTCCGTGTGTTGACGCCTTCGGTGCGGCCGTTGTGGTGGGGCAGGGTGAGGGTCGCGTCGACTGCCGCGCGGTCGAGTTCGAGGCCGTTGGCGAAGGCGTGCAGGTGAGGCAGTCGGACGCGCGGACGGCTGCGATCCATGCGGTGAGTTCGGTCTCGTGTCCGGCGGTCGGCGCCGGCAGCCCGGCGAACGTCTTTATATGGCCTGCGAGTTCAGTAATCTCGGCGCATGCAGCCGTTGGTTCGGTCAGCAGTTCGGCGTCTTTGTCGCGCAGGTTGTCGGGGCGGGTGAGCAGGAGTCGGGCGAAGCGCCGTGGGGTGGTGACGGGCCGGTTGCCCTCGGCCCGTCCTTGGGTGATGTAGCGGTGGAGGAGGTTGAGGCTTCCGGTGTAGCCCTGCTTCTGGATCTCGCGGAAGAGTTGTTGGACGGGGACGGCGGGGTCGGCGGCACGGCGTGCACGCAGGTGGTCGCGGTAGGGGTCGACCAGCGTCGGCCGGTAGCGCGGCGCCCGGCGCAGGGACTCTGGTTCACGTATGCGCGCGTACCGCTTGACGGTGTTCGGGGAGACGTTCGGCCGGCGGGCGCATTCGAGCAGGCCAACGCCCTTGCCGAGCAGGTCGTGGACCTGGTGCCGGTGTTCGCGGGTGGTGTGCTCGCGGTCCCCGCCGGGGCGGGGTGGGTTGACCGTGGTCCGGCAGGAGGTGTGGGATCGCACCTCGGCGAGTGTCTTGTCACAGAGATTGCTCCATGAATGCCATCTGTCGGTCACTGCACCGCGTCGGGCAAGGCGCGGCGTATCGCCTCGGCGTAGGTGCTCGACCGTGCTCGCGTTCCGGGCGATTCGCCGAAGCCGTCGGCGGTTTCGTCGACGACCCCGACTCGCTCGCGCGCGAGGCGGCCTTGGGCGCCATCGTCGCCCTCCTCCTGGGACCCGGCCTCGCCGACCGCACACGGCCGGCAAGTCGAACCATGCGCTGGCGGCTCGCCGGTGACGCGGATCGACGCGAGTGCGCCGTGGTGACGTTGGCTCTGGGGGCGTGGGGCTGAGACGTCCGCGATCTCCCCGACGACCGGGACCCGGCGATCCGGGTGTGCGCGGCTCTGGCCCCGGTGTGCGCACACGCCGTCGACGCGGTCCGCGTGTTGAAGGCCGCGCTCGCGGACCCGACCGCCGTGGACCCCCGGTTTCTCGGATCTGCTGCGTGCGGTCGTGGGGCAACGGCGGCGCAGTGGTCACGGCGGCGGCCGAACGCACCCGGGTCCACCATGGCGCTGGCGGAGTCCCGCATGGAACGACTCGCGCTCGGATCTGGTCGAGGGGATGGAGTAGATCTCGGCGTCGCATGCGGCGCCACGGTTCGGGCAGCGCGGCGCGGCGAGGGTGTTCGGCAGTTCGACGCGTTCGCCGCGTACGGCGGTGGTGTTCGTCTCAGCCATCGACAGCCTTCTTCCCTCGGTATGGCACGACTGTGCTGGCGTGACACCTGCGTGCCGATGATCGCCGAACGACGCGGCGACCGACACCGGCATGTCTTTGGTGTTGTGGGTGGGTGTTGTGGTCGCTGCATGAGTGTGTCGCTGGTGGTGGTTCGCTCGATGAGTGCGAGTACCGGCCAGCCGTCCGCGGTTCTCCAATCGGTTCAGACACCTCGAACGCGCCATGCGGATGCGGGATTCGGGTGCGCGCATTCTCAGGATCTTGCGATCACGTGATGTGGGCGAGGATGCTCGTTCCGTAGCAAGCGCGTGTCCGGCCTGGGGGAGGCAGTGCGATGGGTGAGCACGAGGGCGACAAGGATTTCGGTCAGCAGAAGCCGAGTCCGGATGGTTCGAAGCCGGCGCCGGTGCCGGGGCGGCACAAGAAGGACGACCCCAAGGACGGCAAGTGACCAAGCACGACCCGCTCGCGTATGCCCGACGGCTCGCGGACACCGTTGCGGCGGCGGTTCCCGGCCTGGACCCGCGGTGGCACGAAGCGGTCGCGACCGTGCGTCGGGACCTGTTCCTGCCGGACCGCGTCTGGACCGACACCGGGCCCGTGGACCGCTCTGTCGACGAGAAGGCGTGGTGGGACGTCGCGTACGACGACGTTCCGGTGATCACCGCGATGGACGGCGCGCCTGGCCGTGAGGACTGGCCCACCTCGTCCGCGTCGCAGCCCTCGGTCGTGGCGGCGATGCTCGACCTGCTCGACCCGACCACGGGCCCGTTCCTGGAGATCGGCGCCGGCACCGGCTGGAACGCCTGCCTCCTGCGCGCGGCCTCCGGGCGTGAGGTGGTCAGTGTCGAGATCGACCCGGACCTGGCCCGAGCGGCTCGCGACGCGTGCGAACGCGCGGGCGTACACCCGTACATCGTCACCGGCGACGGCGTCCTCGGTCACCCGTCCCGCGCCCCGTACGCGGCGGTGGTCGCGACGTGTTCCGTGCATGTCGTCCCTCCCGCGTGGGTCGAGCAGACCCGCCCCGATGGGACGCTCCTGGTCCCGTGGACCTCGCCGTGGGTGTCCTACGGCATCGCCCGCCTGACCCGCGACGACGACGGGGGAGCGACGGGCCCGTTCGCTCCCCTGGGCTCGTTCATGCCGTTGCGGGCCGCCGCGGCCGGGTACGACGAGAGCCCGCCAACCGTGGACCACGATGCCCCAACGCGTGAGCGTATGTCGGATCTGGCACCGTGGGCGGTGCAACCGGAGGAGCCCGAGGCCGCGTTCGTCGTCGGCGCCACGCTGCCCGGATACCGCTTCCTCACCGCCCGCGCCCATGACCCGCAGCCGGGGGATTGGTGCTGCACCCTGCGGGTGAGCGACGCCACCGGAGCGAACTGGGCAGACGTCGCCCATGTCCGAGACCGGAACGAGGGGCCCTTCGCGGTCACCGTGCACGGCGAAGGCGACGTGTGGGCCGACATCGAACACACCCACGCACGCTGGACCGCCCAAGGCCGCCCCGGACCCGAACGCTTCGGCCTGCGCGTCGAACCGGACGGCGCCCAACATGTGTGGTTCGACCACCCGTCCGGCCCCACCTGGCCCCTGGCCGACATCGGCCACCACGCGACGACCTGACGCCGCCCGGCGCCACGCGAGGTCACGCCCTTGCGACCATTCCGCGCCCGGCTTCCCCCGCTCCCTCCACACCCGGCCACTCCGACACAACCGCCCCGCCGACATTTCACCAGCGCATGCCGAGTTCGGTGAGGAGCCGCGCCCGTTCCTCGTTCAACGAACTCCGCCGTGTGCGCTGGTTGTTGACCCACTTGCCGAGCCGCACCTCGACGACCCCGCCGCCCTCGCCCGCGCCACCACCGGGCCCGGTCGCGGTCTCCATCGTCACGGTTTCGACGTGTGCGCGGGGTACTTCGAGGTCCCCTTCACGTTCGCGGTAGGCGACGGCCGCGGCGAACGCCGTCTCCCACGCGCCCTGTGAGTGTGCGGGTTGGTGTCAGCGGGTTGCCGGCAGCGGTTCCGGGTCCGGTTTCTCGTTGTTGAGCTGGGCTTTGTCGGTCTGATCGCAAGATTCTTGGCTGTCATGGGGTGACCGGACTGCTGTCGTGGCGTGCCCAAGAGCGCTAGGCCCTGTATCGAGTTGTGATCAATCTGTGGGATTCGTCGTCAGGGCGGTCGTGATCTGGTAGATCGTGTTGTTGTGACGCGAAGGCAACTGACGGACGTGGAGTGGGAGTTCATCGGGCCGTACCTGCCGATCGGTGCGTACGGTCCGTATCCCGAGCGGCTGCGGCAGCAGTTCGAGGGCGTGATCTGGAAGTTTCGGACAGGTGCGCAGTGGCGTGAGATACCGGAGCGGTTCGGTGCGTGGCCCACCGTCCACAACCGTTTCCGGCAGTGGCGGGACGCCGGTGTCTTCGAGGCCCTGTTGGAGGGCCTGATCGCGGAGGCGGCGAAACGAGGCGAGGTGGACCTGTCGTTGGTGAGCGTGGACTCGACCACCGTCCGGGCGCATCACGACGCCGCCGGGCTGCGTCTCGACCCCGAGACGCTCGTCGCGTTGGAGAAGGCTGCCGCCGAGGAGGAGAAGGCCCGGCAAAAAGGGGCGACCCGGAGGAACAAGACGGGAACGGGGCAGGAATCGACCCGGACCGGGAGGAACGACGACGTGTCCGGCGCCGGCACCGGATCCGGCTGAGGGCCGCCCTGCTCGGACGCTCAAGGGGCGGGCAGACCTCGAAGATCCACCTCGCCTGCGACCGGAACTGCCGCCCGTTGGCGTTCGTCGTGACCGCGGGACAGGCCGCCGACAGCCCGCAGTTCGTCCCCGTCCTCGGGAGAATACGGGTGCGCGGGCCCGTCGGGCGGCCGCGCATCCGGCCCGACGCGGTCGCCGGGGACAAGGCCTACTCGTCCCGCGGCAACCGTGCCCACCTGCGGAAACGCCGCATCAAGGCGGTCGTCCCGGAAAAGCGTGACCAAGCCGCCAACCGCAAAAGGAAAGGCAGCAGGGGCGGGCGGCCCGTCGGCCACGACGCCGACCTCTACAAGGAACGGAACACCGTCGAGCGCCTGATCAACAAGCTGAAGGCATGGAGAGGCATCGCGACCCGCTATGACAAGACCCCCGAGAGCTACCTTGCCGGTCTCCACCTTCGCGCCGCAATGATCTGGCTCAAGGAACTCAGCCGGAGCACCTGTTGATCTCAACTGGATACACGGCCTAGTACTGCAACGGTGTTTGTCCGTCAGGGTGGGAGTGGGTCGCCTCGTCGTTTGTAATGGCTGACGTGGGCCTGGTGTTGGCGTCGTCGTCGCCAGTGTGACCAGTGGAGGACGTGGTCGATTGGGGCGGGTTGTCGGTGGGTGAGGCGGTGGATCAGGCGTCGGATCTCGGAGAGGCTGAGGGGACGAGGTGGGAGGATCCGTTTCTGCTTTCCCGGTGTCGTCGAGATCGTGGGCGCGGGCGACGGTGAGCGCGGCGTGTGCGGCCATGGCGAGCGTCATGTGGCGGTGCCAACCGTCGTACCGGCGGACCTGGTAGTCGTCCAGGCCGCATTCCTGCTTCGCGCTCTGGAAGCACTCCTCCACCGCCCAGCGGCTGCCCGCGACACGCACGAGCTCGTCCAACGTGGTCTCGGCGGGGCAGTAGGCGATGTAGTGCGTGATCTCGTCGGTACGCTTCACGCTGCGGCGAGCGATCACCCAGTGTCTGCGGTCGGGACGGTGCCAGGGGCGAACCTCCACCCTCGCCCAGTCGTAGACGCGGCGTCCGTGGGCGCCGTCGCCGCACGATCGGCGCTTCCACTTCTGCCGCGGCAACCCCTGGAACAGATCGGCCACCGGGTGGTCGAGCGCCCAACGGGTGACGACCGTGTCGTGACGGGTGGTCGCCATCACGTGGAAGACGTCCGCGCGCTCCAACTCCGAACGCCAACTCTTGCTGTAGCCGTAACCGGCGTCCGCGGTCACCCACCGGAAGGGGATCCCGTCGGCCACGGCGCGGGCGACCATCGCCCGCGCCGTCGCCGTCTTCGTCGCGAAGGCGATCCCCTCCGGGACGCCGGCCTCCCGGCAGCGCTGCGGGTCGTCCGTCCACGACACCGGGAGGTAGAGGCGGCGGTCGATCAACGTGCGCCCACGAGGGGCCGAGTAGGCCAGGAACACCCCGACCTGGCAGTTCTCCGTCCGTCCGGCGGTGCCCGAGTACTGACGCTGCACCCCCGCGGATCGCACGCCCTTCTTCAGGAACCCGGTGTCGTCCACGATCAGCACGGCCTCCGGGTCGCCGAGGTGCTGGACGACGTAGCCGCGCACGTCGTCCAGCACCGCGTCGGCGTCCCAATCGATCCGGTTCAGCAACCTGTGGATGCGATCCGGCCCGCCGTGGCCGGCCTCCTCCGCGAGCGTCCACCCGTTCTTGCGCTCCAACGGCGCGACCAACCCGCGCATGTACGCAAGCGCGCTCTCCCGCGGCTCCGCCCGCCCGAAACGATGCACGAAATCCCCGTGCACCCGCTCCAACTCCCCGGCCCACTCACGCACATCATCAACGACCCCACCCATAACCACATCAACGACCGCGCAGACGAACCGTCACGGGAAAGACCGTTGCAGTACTAGCACCCTCGACGCCACCACGCTGACCGCAACCCGCCGCCAGTCCAAACCCTTCGGCGAACCCCGCGGCGCCCAACCCACTCAGGACAACGGCCAATGGCCCGACGACAAGGGCTTCCTTGGCAAACCGATGGACGCCACCGGCCTCACCCACGTCGGTGCCCGCGAATACGACCCCGCCCTCGGCCGCTTCATCAGTGTCGACCCCGTGATGGACCTCACGGACAACCAACAAATGCACGGCTACACCTACGCAGGCAACAACCCGGCGACAATCAGCGACCCTTCAGGCCTCTTCAGCATTGGCGAAGCCATGGGAGCGGCCGCCGGCGAGGACAAGAGGCAAAAGAAGGCGCAGCATCGGACCACGGAAACTGCCAAGCGAAAGGGCAGCAACCCTGTCCGGACTGTCTCCTATCAGAGCGGAGGACGGAAGCAGGGTGACGACCCCCAGATGATGCTCGGTGAAGCCGCCATCCTGGGCGCGATTGCCGCCTACCAAGCCACGATACGCGCGAAGGCAATCGCTGAATCGCTGGTCGATCTGGCGGAAACCACATGGGATCGCTGCAAGTCGGGTGGGTTCTATATCTGCTCGTCGGGCTTCTGGCGAGGAGATTGGCTTCCCTTCCGCGGTGGGGGTGGGAAAAAATGCCACAGCTTCATTCCGGACACGGAAGTTCTGATGGCCGACGGGTCTACGAAGCCGATCCAGGAAATTGAGCCCGGTGACACGGTTTCTTCGACTGATCCTGAGACCGGGGAAAACAAGCCTCGCACTGTTCTTGCCTCCATCACCACTGAAGACGACAAAGAATTCGCCGAAATCACGGTCAAAGACGACCAGGGCGAAGCCTCGGTAATTGCCACCACGAATCACCCGTTCTGGGTTCCAGATCTGAAGCAGTGGGTCAACGCGGGTGACCTCAACCCCGGCCAGTGGCTCCAAACCGCCTCAGGTACCTGGGTTCAAGTTTCTGCCGTTCGGGTCTATACCAAGCACCAGCGCACTCACGACCTGACCGTCGACACGGACCACACGTACCACGTGCTTGCGGGTGCCACGTCTGTTCTGGTTCATAACTGTGAAGACGGAAAACTCACCGACAGCGCTCGCAAAAAGTACGAGGAAATTGCGGATAGCCTTCCCGTTCGAGTAAACGATGAAGGCGAGACTCACGGGGTAATTGTCGATGGCAACGGAAAGGAACTTAGTGAACGAATTGACAGCTCGCAAAATTATGAGTATAGACTAGTCAATGATCTTCTCAGGGTAACGATGGAGTTCGATCATCCCAATCGCCGGTTGGGGGACGTTGCCACCTCTTCTCACGTGGAGGCGAAGGTTGCCTATCGAATGTGGTCCAATCGCACTAAAAATGCCGATCCTATGCATGTGGATGTCATCATTAACAACCGTAATGGGCCCTGTGGTGAAGAGGGGAGCCTCAGGTGCATGCAAGTCGTCCCATACATCCTTCCCATGAATTCGACGCTTCGAGTGTGGTATAGAGATCGCAATGGGAAGCTGGTATCACAGCCGATCGTATCGAAACGAACAACCAATTAGGGTGACGCGGATCCTGTTCCGATGTGCCGGGCCGGCGCGCCACATCGTTGACTGGGTGGTCTGACGGCCAGCGCTGGGACAATTTGGGCCATGGCCGGTCAAGGCTCGCTGCATGGTGAGTCGCAAGAGCTGAAGCAAGGAACCCTGTGACGGAATCCGACGGTGGCTGCCTGCCGGTCATCGGTTCTGGCGCGGTGGGAGAGCGGTCGTCGACGGCCTGCGAGGCGAGCGTATTTGACGCGGCTCGTTCACGGGTCCGAAGTGCTCTCCGTCTGGTTCGGTTCCATGGCTCGATGGAGCCTGGCCGTGCCCCTCCGCCACAAGTGCGGATGCCGATGTGGATCGTTCGGCGTAGACCGCTACGGTTTCGTGGTGTGGATAACATTGCCGAGCTCGATCGTCGTCTTCGTGCCCTCGACCCGTGGTTGCCGCAGAAGGTGGTGTCGGCGTTGGTCGAATGCGGCCACCTCGACGAGGTCCGTCGCCAGGCGCGGAGAGGGGATTGGTGTTGCGCCCGGGAGTGGGCGTCGGTGCTCGCCGCGCGGGGTGAGCGGGACGCGGCGTTGGGAGTGCTGGCCCCGTTCGCGGATACCGGTTGGTGGGTGGCGGTGGAAGCGGTCGCGGAGCACCTGGTCGGGTGGGGACGCACGGCCGAGGCGATTGCCCTGGTTCGCCCGGCGGCGGAGCGCGGCGAGCGGTCTGCGATCGCGCGGCTGGCAGGGCTGTTGGCCGGCGAGGGTCGGATAGACGAGGTAATCGCGGTTCTGGCCCCGCACACCACGGACACGTTCCGTGCCCGGGAGTTGGTCGACCTGACCGCCGGTTGCGGCCGTGACGACACGGTGTTGGCCCTGCTGCCCACGGTGCCCGCCGAGCCGCCGTTCGGGGAACTCCCGGCCGTCGTGGGTCTGCCCGCCGAGGTGTTGGAGCGTCAGGGCCGCGTCGACGAGGCCCTAGCCCTGCTGGCCACCCGCGTCCACCACCCCAACGGGTCGGTCAACGTGGTCCAGCAGTACGCCGAAACCCTGGCACGCCACGCTCGGGAGGCCCAGTTGCGGGACTTCGCCGACGGACCTGGCGGAGTACACGCGGCCTCGCGCCTGTCCGTCCTCCTGGAGGAACAGGGCCGCGTGGACGACGCCGTCGATGCCCTGCGACCGTTCGTCGCGACCGGCGATCCGAACCCCACGGTGCGGACGGCGGAGATCCTGTTCCGGCACGATCGCGTCGATGAGGCGGTCGAACTGCTGCGCCCGGAGCCGGGGCTGGCGTACTACGAGGCTTGGGTCCTGCAGTCGCTGTTCATCCGGTTGGTCGAGCGTGGGCGGGCGCAAGAGGCCCTGGAGATCGTCGACGGTCTGGCTGCGGTCGGCGACATGTCGGTCGAACTGTTCGGCCTGCATGTCTGGTTGCTCGGCGAGCTGGGCCGTACCGACCAGGCCATTGCCGAAGTGCGCGCGCGTCCGGACGTCGACACCGTGAACATGAGGGGCCGGCTGGTCGATTTCCTGACGTTCACGGGGCACTTTGACGAGGCCATCGGGATCCTGACGACAGAGAGCAGGAATGAGTGGGACGTTGCAACCCTGGCCTCGTTGCTGGTCCGTGTGGGACGGGTCGAGGAGGCCGTCACCACTTGGCACGAGCGTGACATCACTCCGAGGCCGAAGAATTACTGGGGTCCCCCGTGAGGTTGCCTGTCGAGGTGTGAGTGGTCGTTGGTTGTGGGGTGGTGTGGGGTGGGGTTTCGCAGGTGTGTCGGGATGGTTGTTCCGGGCGTGGGGTTGGTGGGTGTGGTTTCGGGTGCGGGTGGGGTGTTCGGGTGGGCTGGGGTTTTCTCACTTGTATCGGGTTTCGCGGGTGTTGTGGGATGCATCGAGATTTTGTGCAGTTGGGATGGGGATGCCATAGGGCGGTGGTTGCCCGCCCTGTTTGCCGGGCGATCGGGGGGACCGGCCCAGGTGGCGGGCCTCTTTCAGCACCGGGTGTAGTGGCGGATCCAGGACCGTAAAAGGTCGTCGGGTCCGGGCATGAGGCGGCCGAGTTCGAGTGTGTGGGCGGTGTGTTCGAGGAAAGCAGTCACGGCCGGGTGTCGATCGGGTCGGGATGTTGCCGGTAGGCGCGTACGAGCGAGGACGCGGGCGAGGGTGACCGTTTCGGGATGGACGATCACGGGCCGGGCGGTGAGTTCCCAGGAACTTCCTTGCGTGGTCGTGTGGTCGGGGTTGAAGGCGGCCAGGCGGTGTCCTCGCGCCTGCCACCGGCCGGTGAGACACAGTTCGTGGTCGTTGCGGCGGGTGACGATGGCCTGTACCCACGTGTAGGCGGTGTTCGCGTTCGGCCGGCGTCGGAGCCGCCGGTGTTCCCGGTGTGTGGGGGCGAGTTCGGGCACACCGCGGGTGTCCAGGAGTCGCGGTTGGGGGCCGCCGGTGCTCCAACACGCATGCCGTGGGCACCACACCCGATGGGCGGGCAGGTACACCCGTGCCCGTGCGGTGGCGCCGGCGGTGTGGCGCAGGGTGCACCACAGGCACGCTCACGAGGGTTGTTCGTACGGGCCTGGGCGGTGCCACGCGGCGGTGCCGGCCCCGGTCGCCGCGACGGCGTCCGGTGTTCGGGCCGGGTACCCGTCCCGGGGCCGTTCGAAGTGGGGGAGCGCCCGCGCGAGGTGGTGGTGGGGGACTCGGGCGAGGACTGAGGGGCCCCGCGTTTTCCGGACGCCTTGTTTGTTGTCCTTTTATGCCGCGAGTCTGGGTCCGTCGTGGTCCCGCAGAGCTTCGAGGGGTGTGCGGTATCCCAGGCCCGAGTGGATTCGTCGGCGATTGTAGAAGCCTTCGATGTATCTGACAACTTCGCGGCGCGCCTTCGCGTGGCTCGTGAAGACGTAGCGGTTGAGGCATTCGTTCTTCAGCGCGCCGAAGAAGGATTCGGCCATTGCATTGTCCCAACACACTCCGGTGCGGCCGACCGATTGACGCATGTCGAGGTGATCCAGGACTCGGGCGTATTCGTCCGAAGTGTAGTTGGTGGATTCAACTGGTCGTCGCAACGCCTCGATAGTGGAGGTGTCGATGGGCAGGCCGGCCGGATGGATGCGGGAGTTGACGGGCAGGGCGCCGATGAAGTCGCCGGGGAAGCCCTCGCTTCGTCGTGACGTCGAGCGGTTGTTCTGGCGTGAGGTCGCCAGGGGGCTGACCAGCGAGGACGCCGCGGTCGCGGTCGGCGCGTCGCAGGCGGCCGGCACTCGATGGTTCCGGGAACGTGGCGGGATGCCGACGTTCATGACCACCCCGCTGTCGGGCCGCTACCTGTCGTTCGAGGAGCGGGAGGAGATCGCGCTGTTGACGGTCCAGGGTTTCGGGGTTCGGGAGATCGCCCGTCGACTGGGGCGCGCGCCCTCGACCGTCTCGCGGGAGCCCGCCGCAACGCCGCCACCCGCGGCGGAAAACTGCATTACCGGGCGTCGGTTGCGCAGTGGAAGGCGGAACTTGTGGCGCGGCGCCCCAAGACCGCCAAACTCGTCGCGAACGAACGACTCCGCGCATACGTGCGGGACCGCCTTTCGGGCCGGCTCCGCCGACCCGACGGAACACCGGTACCCGGGCCGGAGACCGTGCAGTGGAAGGGCCGCAACAAACCGCGCCGGCAGGACCGCAGGTGGGCGACGGCATGGAGCCCGGAACAGATCGCCCGCCGCCTGGCAACCGACTTCCCCGACGACGACTCCATGCGGATATCGCACGAAGCGATCTACCAGGCCCTCTACGTCCAGGGGCGCGAAGCCCTCCGGCGCGAGTTGGTCGGTTGCCTGCGCACCGGACGGGCGCTGCGTGTTCCCCGTGCCCGCTCACGACGACGCCCGGCAGGACACGTCACCCCCGACGTGATGATCGGCGAGCGGCCCGCCGAAGTCGCCGACCGGGTGGTCCCGGGGTCACTGGGAGGGCGACCTGATCATCGGCACCGACCGGTCCGCGATCGGCACGCTCGTGGAACGCACGACCCGGTTCACCATGCTGCTCCACCTGCCGCGCATGGACGGCTACGGCCTCGAATCCCGGGCGAAGAACGGCCCCGCCCTGGCCGGCCGCGGCGCCGAGGCCGTCAAGGACGCGATCGCCGCCACGATCACCACGCTCCCCGAACAACTGCGTCGCTCGCTGACCTGGGACCGCGGCAAGGAATTGGCCCAGCACGTCCGACTCCGCATCGACACCGGAATGCGGGTCTACTTCGCCGACCCGCACAGCCCATGGCAACGCGGCACCAACGAGAACACCAACGGCCTGCTACGCCAGTACTTCCCCAAGGGCACCGACCTGTCCCGCTGGAACGCCGACGAACTCGAGACTGTCGCCGCCGCACTCAACAACCGGCCCCGCAAGACACTCAACTGGCGAACTCCCGCCGAGGCCCTCAACGATCATCTACGCTCCCTGCAAGGAAGCGGTGTTGCAACGACCCCTTGAACTCAAGCAATACACATCGTTTCGCCTGGCCGAACACCTCGACGCGGCGGGCATCACCGCCTCCATCGGCTCGGTCGGCGACGCCTCTACAACGCCCTGATGGAGCCCGTCATTGCCCCGTTCAAGACCGAACTCATCGAACCCCGACGACCATGGAAGACCCTCTCCCACGCCGAACTCGGCACCGCCGAACGGGTCGACTGGTACAACCACCGCCGACTCCACGGTAAGACGGGCCACTTGCCACCTGTCGAATACGAAGCCAACTACTACCAGGAAACCGCAAAACCCCAGGTCACAGCAACCATCTGGGATCTCCATCAGACCCGGGGCGGTTCATCGATCGCGGTGATGGCGGCTTGGCGGATGAGGCGGGTGAGGCTGCCGATCCGTCCGGCGGTGCGGTGGTGGAGATAGGCGGCGAGACGGGGGAGCGCCCCGGCGCGGTGTGTGTTTCGGGTCGAGGGCGGTTTCCACGCCGGCGATCAACTCTTTGAATGGTTCGCGTGTGCCGAGCCGTGCGGGGAACGCGCCGCACTCGACGAGTACTGCCTGCCATCGCACCGGCAGCAGTTCGAGGTAGTCGCCGCGGCTCAGTGGTACCGGTACGTACCCGCAGGTCGCGACCAGGGCGGCCCACATCCGGTTCGGCGTCGACGCGACCCTCGGCATAACCGGATGTCGCAGCCCATCGTGGGGGCGGTGGTGCCGGTGCACGAGCCATTCGTCGAGCAGGTCCCGCAACCGGGCAACGCTGAAGCACGCCTCACGCTACCGGTGGTTTGTTGACAGCGGGTCAGGGTCGCGGTATGCCGATAGGAGGGAACGTCGCCTGCGCCTCGGGGGTTGCGATGACCAAGCGTGTGCCCTGTCCGCCTGCGCCGGGGCCGCTGGAGGCCTACGCCGCGCGGTTCGACGACCTGTTCTCGACGTTGGCACAACGGCGTGGGTTTCGCGAGTACATGGCCGGGCTGTTGCTGCCGAGGGACCGCAACAAGACGCTGACCTGCCTGGCAGGTACGGAACCCGTGGTCGGTGCACAACATCCGGCGGTACAGCGGCTGCAGTTCTTCCTGTCCGAGTCCACCTGGGACCACGAGCGGATCAACGCCCGTCGCGTGGAGCTGTTACTGGCGGATCCGGCGACCGCGCCGCACGCGGGCGGGGTGTTGGTGATCGACGACTCCGGCGACCGCAAGGACGGCACGGCGACCGCGCACGTCGGCAAGCAGTACCTGGGATCGGTCGGCAAGATCGACCGCGGCGTCGTCACCGTGACCACGTGTTGGGCGGACGAGCGCCTCTACTACCCCCTGCACGCCGTCCCCTACACCCCGGCCCACCACCTCCCACAGGGCAGGAACGACCCCGACTTCCGCACGAAACTGCGGATCGGGGCCGCCCTGGCCCGCGAAGCCAAGCAGGCCGGGGCGTCCTTTCGGGCGGTCGCCGCAGACTGCGCCTACGGCGACCAGGACGGCTTCCGCAGCGAACTCTCGGACGCCGGAATGCCGTTCGTGCTGGCGTTGAAGCCGCGCCACGGGATCTGGACCCGGGGCAACCAGGCCCATACTCCCGTCGACGCCGCCCGCGTCCCGACCTGGGGCGGGCCGCAGGATCCCGGGGACTGGAACGCGGTGATCCGTCGCTTCCGGGACGGCCACACCGAGACCTGGTGGGCCGCCGACGCGAGGCTGGGGTGGTGGGGCCCGGACGGGACGACACGCCTGGTGGTGGCCACCGCCGACCCGGCGACACTGCCGGCCAAGGCCACCTGGTACCTCGCCACCAATCTGCCCCGCCCGGGCGGGCCCCGCGAGGACGAAAGCCCGCACTCCGCGGCCGACCTCACCGAGATCGTGCGCATCCACGGGATCCGTCATTGGATCGAGCAGAGCTACAACCAGGTCAAGGACGAACTCGGCTGGGCCGACTTCCAAGTCCGCTCCGACACCGCGATCCGACGCCACCAGACCCTGGTCAACTGCGCCTTCTCGTTCTGCTGGGACGCCTGGTTCGCCCCGCCCCCACCCCGTCCGTGGACGCCGAGGAGTTGGAACCGCACCACCCAGAGAGGGGGAACTCCCACGTCCCACCAGCCCCGAACGGCCTCCTGGCCCCAAGCGATCCGGGCCGTCCGTGGCTGGTTGACGCCCTGGACCACGCTGCAACGCTACTGGCGGGCATGGTCGACCGAGCCCCCGCCCACCGAACTCCAGAACCTGATCAACGCCCTCGGCGTAGGAAGACCTATCGGCCTCTACATCCCGGTCTAACAAACCACCGGTAAGCGTCTTCGCCGCGCCGGCCGGCGTCGGAGCCGGTGTATCCCGGAAGGTGTTGGCAGAACAGGGAGTTGGACGGGACGCCCCGGATGGTCGGCGGGCCGGGCGAGTTCACGGACGAGTCGGTGGAAGGTGGCCTGCGACGGCATCGCCACCGCATCACCGTGCCGGTCCTCGAGGACCTTCGCGACCAACGGCATCAGGCCCTTGACGGTCCCCTTGGAACGCCCCGGCGCCCTCGGAGCACGTCCTCGACCGCAGCGACGACCCGCGCATCGGTCCGTCCCACCCCGCCGGCGGCACGCGTCGTGCGGTGGTCGACCAGCCCCCACAATCCCTGCCGCCGATACCGGCCGCGCATGTGCTGCACCGTCGTCCGCGACACCCGCCCGAAGCCCGACGCCGTCAACTCCTCGGCCTTGGCACGCTCCCGCTCGGCCAACGTCCACCGTGCCCGCGTACTCCGGCCGCATTCCCTCGCCGACTTCCGCAGGATCCCGGGTGCTTCGGTCGTTGCGTGCGGCCCGACCGGCGAATTCGGGCCGTGCCGGCCATAGGGGGAACCTGGTGAGCGCCGCGAACGTGTGGCGCAAGCCTGACTGATCGCGGTGCCCGCGACGGGCCGGGATCGCTTCCACGGCCGATGTCGGTGAACAGCCCGCATGTGCGTTTGGCCCGTCCTCCTCCGGCGGTCGTTGCTCGTGCAGATCGTCCTCGCCTCACACGTCGCAGGCCCGCTTCGCTCGTTGCGGCGGAATGAGGACTTCCGGGAAGGGTCGGTCATGGCGCTTGCGGGACGGCTACGGTGTTTGCCCCGCCGGCGAATTCTGGGAGCGCGCGTGGCCGTTGTCGTGGAGCCGGTGGTCTCGGTCGAGAAGCTTCGGGAGGTGTTGGCCGAGGGCGTCGAGCAGCCGGCGCTCGACTACAAGGGCACCCTCGATCTCGCCGAGAAGCGCGATCTCGTCGACATCACCAAGGACGTGGCGGCCATGCAGGCGCTGGACGAGGGGGGCTACCTCGTCATCGGCGCCGACCACGGGATTTCCACCGGTCTGCTCACCGAGCGGCACGCCGCCACGTTCGACGAGGCCAAGCTCCACCCCAAGCTGCAGATGTACATACCCGAGGTCGTCATCCAAAGTGCCTGGCACGCCATCGACGGCAACTGGCTCGTCCTGATCTACGTCGCGCCCAGCCCGGACGGATGTTGCGTGTTCAAGAGCGAAGGGGCTTATCAGGACGGCAAGCGTTCCAGGACGGTCTTCCTTCCCGGGGACGTCTTCGTCCGCCACGGCACCTCCAGCGAGCGCTGGGACCAAGGCGACGTCGCCAGGATCTGGCGACGCGCCATCGGCGCGCACAAGGAGGAGTGGAGACGCGAACTCTCCCGGGAACTCGCCGCACAGGCCGCCCTCGGGAAGTCGGCCGCGAGTGTGCGCGACCGGCCGACCACCGCGCTGACCTGGCAACTGGACCAGGAGGTCTTCGACGCGTCGATCCTGGAATATCTGCGCGCCGACGACGACATCCCCCTACGGCGATTCGTGCTCACCGTCCCCACCCAGGCAATCGAGGTGTTGCGGACGACACCGGACGAACTCCCCACCCTCCTGGGCCGCGTGGCCTCCCTGACGGCCATCGGCATGACATACAAGCGCGAGCGCTGGGCCCTGGAAGGCGTGGACGCCCTGCTCGGCGTCTACAGCCTCGGCGAGAACCTGCACACCACGATCCCGAACACCCCCGTCTCCGCAGCCGATCTGTGGATCACCGTCCTGGACCACGTCTACGCCCTCGGCGCACTGGCCGTTCGCATGCGGAACTGGCCCATGCTCCGCGTCCTCGCGGACCGACGCGGTACCGACCACGGATTCCACTCGAACGGCAGCTGGTTGCGCCACGGCCTGACCGCCGCAGCCAGAGCCGGACTGTTCCACTCGTCCGGACTGATCGCAGCCGCCCGCAACGCCGTCCGCCGGATCGAGGCCCTCCTGTGATTCCGGGGGTGGTGGTTGGTGTGTGGACGGTGGTGTGGGCTGGGGTGTTGCAGGTCGGATGAGAACGTTTCGGGGTTGTCCGGGTGGAGGCTGTGGGGGTCTGGCCTGGGGGTTTCGCGTTTTTGTTGAGAATGCTCGGGTGTGTTGCACATAGCCTGTGCGTCTAAAGGCCCGGACCGTGTTTGCGCAGGTCACAGGGTTTTGCATGGCTGCAGGGCCCGGGGTGTGTCTATCGCCGGGGTGTGCGGGACCCGGTGGCGGTGCTGGGGCGTTGGTGTGTTTCGGCGAGGTGGTCGATGCGGATCCGGTCGAGGCTGGTTTTGGTGATGCGTTCGGTGCCGTCCACGATCGCGGTGATCGCGGCTTGGCGGATGAGGCGGGTGAGGCTGCCGATCCGGCCGGCGGTGCGCTGATGAAGATAGGCGGCGAGGCGGCGGTGGTGTCCCCGCGTGGTGTGCGTGCAGGTCGAGGGCGGCTTCCACTCCGGCGATCAATTCTTTGAACGGTTCGCGTGTGCCGAGCCGCGCGGGGAAGGCCCCGCACTCGACCAGCGAGGCGCGTCCGGCGAGTTGCGCCCCGCGTACCCCGCCGAACAACGGTGTGGCGGTCACGTCGATGCCCGCGTACACGAACGTCGCCCCGATGCGCTCCGTCAGGTCCTTCAACAGGTCCGCGGTCTCCGCACCGGTGGTGGTGCGGGGGTTGAGGCGGTGGATCTCGTCGATGAGGACCAACCGGACGCCGGCCCGGTCGTACGTGTGGCAGACGGCCTCGGTGATCTGTGCCCGTGTCATCCGGGTGGTGACGGGGACGCCGAGGTAGCGGGCGAATTCGCCGGCCAGGGTCTTCGCGGTCGCGCCCGGCGGCACGAGGACGTATCCCACCGGCACCCGGCCCTGCGTACTTCCGTCGCGTCGGGCGGCCTCCGCGAGGTGGCAGGCGCGTCCGACGTGGAGCAGGGCGGTGGTCTTGCCCGCGGCGGCGGGTCCGGTGACGATCAGGGACGGTCGTGCGGTGGTGTGTTGGTGGCGGCCGAGGATCATCAGGGTGCGTATGTTCTTGGCGAGGGTGTCGATGGTCGGGGTGCGGACGGTCACGAACGCGGAGTGGTAGGCCAGGCGTTCCTCCCGACTGCGTGGCGGTGCATCGGGCTCGGGTGGCGCGGGTGGTGCCGCGGCGACGAAGTCCTGCCAACCCTGCCAGGTGGTGACCGGCCGGGACTGTTCCGTCGCGTCCACACCCTCGCCACTCGGGCCGTCGCCCGACTGCGCACCGGGGCTCACCATTTCAGGGCCTCCTCGTGTGCGTCGTAGAGCCCGTACCCCGTGTACGGCGGTGCGGGGGAGCCGGGCTCGTCCTCGTCGGCGTCCGGGCCCGGGAGCGGTGACTCGTCGGGGCTGTTGTCGAGTTCGTCGAGGCTGTCCTCGCCCGTCCCCGGGACGGTGCCGCCGAGGTCCTGTTCCCGCCCTTCGTGCACGGGGCGTCCCGGCGGGGGAATCCGGGTGGGCGTGCCGCGGGCGAGGAGGCGTTGTTCGGCGCGGGTGGCCCCTCCGCTGCGGGCACGGCGCATGAGCTGGTCGAGGGCGTCGGCGAGGTTCGCCTCGTGGATGTCGGCGTCGGTGTGGGGGATGACGGTGGCACGCACGTATTGCCAGGTGCGTTCGTCGAACGGGTGGTGGGCGTGGCCACGGTGGATCCATGGCACCTCGGTGAGCCCACGCTCGGGCAGGCGAACCCATACCTGGCGGCCGTCGTGGGGGTTGTGGTGGACCTCCCACTTCCCGTCTCGGGCGACGATCCCGGAGGACTGACCCCGAAAGGGGCCCAACAGGTCGCAGTCGTAGGTGCGGTGGTCGATACGGATCCCGCGTTCGCCGGCGGCCTGCCACCGCACGGGCAACAGTTCGAGGTAGTCGTCACCGGTCAGCGGTACCGGCACGTATCCGGCCACCGCGACCAGGGCGGCCCACATCTGGTTCGGCGTCAACGCGACCCTCGGCATCACCGGATGTCGCAGCCCCTCGTGCGGGCGCTGGTGCCAGTGCACGAGCCATTCGTCGAGCAGGTCCTGGAGTTGGGCGACGCTGAAGCACGCCTCACGCTCGGCGTCTTTGCCGCGTCGGGTGACGTCGGAGCCGGTGTATCCGGGAAGGTGTTGGCAGAACAGGGTGTTGATCGATCCGAACGTGCGCTCGACGATGCCCTTCGCCGTCGGCGCGAACGGGGGAGCCGGCTGCACGCTGATCCCGAGCGTCTCGCACGCGGCGGTGAACGCCCTCGACAGAAAGACCTTTCCCCGATCCACGACGATGGTCTCCGGTACCACGACCGGCCGCGCGGCAGCGCCTTCGAGGCGTTCGCCGGCGTCATCAGCCGATCACGTGCGAGCAGTCGGGCGTGGGCGAAGCACAGCGCGTCGGGCCAGGTGGGCCGTGCCAGGTGTGGCACCGCCATCTCCGCGAGCAACAGCGCCGCGTCCACCGCCCGGGTCCCGCCCGGACACAACACCGCCGCCAGGATCGCCCGGGTGGCGACATCGACGGCGATCGTGAGTTCGGGCCGCCCCACCGTGCCGTCCTCGAACAGAGCCAGGACATCGAGCCGCGTGGTGTCGATCTGGACCTGCTCACCAGGCCGCAACGCCACCGTCGGGGTCAGTCCCCGCCCGCCCTCGGCGCCACCCGGACCGGTCACCCCACCGCGAACCGGCCCCGTCTCCACCGGTCCCAGGCCTCCGTCCGGGCCCACCGCGTTGCCGAGGCTGGCCACGACCCTCCGGACGTGCGACCAGAGCCCGCGTCGACCGGCTCGGCGTCGCGTCCGTCGATCGGTCACGACACGCCGGTCGGATGTTCTCCGCAACGGGTGCGCTTCCCGCCACGTGGCCGCCTCGTCACCGGCCGGCTGCGCCGGGGGCATCGTCGTTGCCATCCACTCGTCACATAACTATCATTGATGTAAGTTTCATGCATGAAACAAACATCGATGTGAGTGAAGGTCGGGATGACGGGGTTCATCGGGCGTGAGCCGCAGCTGCGGCAGTTGGACAAGATGCTGCGCCGCGTGGAACGACAGGCCGGGCCGGGCGGCCGGCCGGGGACGGCGTTGTTGATGCGCGGGCGGCGTCGGGTGGGCAAGTCCCGCCTCGTGGAGGAGTTCGTCGATCGCGCCGGCGTGCCGAGTGTGTTCTTCACCGCCTCGACCCGGACTACCCGCGAGGAGATCGACCTGTTCGTCGCCGAGGCCGCCGCGTCCGACCTGCCCGGCGCCGCCTTGTTCGCCGGAGCGCACCCGGACGGTTGGGACGCTGCGCTGCGCCTGCTGGCCGCGGCGCTGCCCGCCGACGGTCCGAGCATCGTGGTGTTCGACGAGATGCCGTATCTCGTCGAGAAGGACGCGGCGTTCGAGGGCACGTTGCAAAAGCTCTTCGACCGCGAGTTGTCCCGCAAGCCGGTGCTGCTGATCGGTATCGGTTCGGACCTGGCGATGATGGAGGCGATGGGCACCTACGGGCGCCCGTTCTACCAGCGCGCCACCGAGATGGTCGTCCCTCAGCTGAACCCGCGCGAGGTCGCCGCCATGCTCGATCTTCCCGCGGCCGAGGCGTTCGACGCCTACCTTGCCACGGGTGGCCTGCCGCTGCTGTGCGCGGAATGGGAACCGGGCACGGACACCGCCACCTACCTCGCCACCTGCCTGGCCGACCCGCTCTCGGCCCTGGTGGTGTCGGGGGAGCGCAGCCTGGCCGCCGAGTTCCCCACCGAGGCCCAGGCCCGCCGGGTCCTGGAGGCGATCGGCAGCGGGGAGCGTACCTTCACCAACATCGCCCGCGCCGCCGGCGACATCCCCGGCGCCAGCCTCACCCGCGCCCTCACCCTCCTGGTCCACAAACGGATCGTCGCCGCCGAGACGCCCCTGTCGACCAGACCCGCGAACAAGGACACCCGCTACCGCGTCACCGACCCCCACCTGCGGTTGTGGCTGGCCTTCGTGGGCCCGCACCTCGCCGAGATCGAACGCGGCCGCGGCGACCGCGCCAACCGACGCCTGCGCACCTCGTGGAGCAGCTGGCGCGGCCGCGCCATCGAACCCGTCGTGCGCGAAGCCCTCTCCTTGCTCCCCCCCGAAAGCCTCCCACCCGGATGCGAGGCGTTCGGCGGCTACTGGACCCGCACCAACGACCCCGAGATCGACATCGTCGCCGCCGACCGCGCACCCATCGCCAAACACGTCACCGCCGTCGGCTCCATCAAATGGCTCGAGGGCCCATTCGACCACCGCGACCTGACCGCACTCACCGTCCACCGCGACCGCCTCCCCGGAGCCGGCCCCGACACCCCGCTGATCGCCGCCAGCCGCTCCGGCGTCACCGCCCAAGGCATCGACTACGCCTACGGACCCCAAGACCTGCTCACAGCCTGGGAATAGCGGGCACCTCGACGCCGCCCGGCCGGCGCGCGGTCCGACATGCCGAGCCCCCAAGCCTTGCGAAGCCCCTCGAGCGACCGACGGTTGAATTTCCTGACGGCTGCTGACTCGGCCTCCACCCCGCCATACCGGTTCGGGGTGATGATCGACGTGCCCCAAGGGGAGGTCGGTCTGCCCGAGCCGGACTACATGGAACTGACGTCCCGGGATCAAAGCGGCTGATATCCGCACGGGCCGCGGGTTCGGGTCGCGGTCCTGGGCTGCACCACTCCTGGCGAGTTTCCGACCCGCGCAATTGCGCTTGGGCTGTAATCCGGACATTGTCGATGCCATCAAAAACCCGTAAACGCGCCGCTGCGCCGATACGGAGCTCCGGCCTGCTCCCCGGCGGTGGTTGCCGGCTGCAGGCTCGGTCGACGACCGTTGTCCGTGCCGAGCAGGGGGCCGCAGCGCTCCGTGGACGAGATTGAGACGGCCCAGGATGCCCGGGAGCGCGACGGTCGGATCCGCCGCCGGGACCACGGCGTCACGATCACCGCCGAGGAACAGTTCGACCGGGCGGCGATTCCATGACGGGCAAGGGCAGAACGACAATTGGGCTATCGCCCTGCCGATGCATACGCCTCGGCGAGATTGCGCCGGAGCGTGAGGGTTGCGGGATCGTCCTCTCCGAGGACGCGCGTGGCTTCGCCGAGTGCGAGCTCGTACAGCGCTATTGCCGAGTCCCAGTCATCCGTGCACGTGTACGAGGAGACCCTCGCATCTCGCTTCGATCTGATCGTCGCCTATGACGTCGCGGGTGACCGCAAAAGAGCGATGACGGACTACGACACCCTTCTCCGGGACTGCCGACGGAATTTGGGCGACGAACACAGCCTGACGCTAACTGTGCGGGCGAAGCGGGATCGGCTTCCGCCGATCGAATGACGGGCCTCAAGCCTGCTGACGCGTCGCTGCTCGCCCCTCGTTCGCTGCGCCCTGTTACCAGTCGCCTCCGGCTCGCTCGCGCAGGCATCGAAGGGGGCTCCCCATCACGCCGGAAGCGCAACACCGTGCTGGGGGTTCTCACTCGCCGTTTCGGCGGCTGTTCCGACAGTTGCGCAGGATATTGAGGACCCGCGTTCGTCGTTCATCGGCGATCGGGTTCGAGGTACCCGTGGCCGACGGATCGGGCGCGGCGGCATCCAGACAGGTCGTCAACTCCTGGAGCGCCGAGTCGAGGCCGACCAGATCGTCCGCGCGGCGCAGCAGGGCACCCGCACTGTCGGGATACGTGATGTCTTCGGGTGCCAACCGTATGACGAGGTCGAGCAGACCCCACGTGCCCGCGTCCAACTGTTCCCGCACCCAGGCCCTGACCTGTGTCGGCATGAACATCTGCCACAGGAGAAGCAACTCGACGTCCCTGTCCGACAGGCTCACCGCAGGGCCCGTAGCCGAGTGGGCGAGGTGAAGTCGGCAAGCCCCGACAATCTCCCCACGCGCGTCCCGCGCCCAGGCATCCAGACCCGGACCGGCGGCTCCGGCGACGTCACCTCCCTCCGGCACGATCACCCGACCGAGGGTGATCGCGGCCAGGGCGGTTCCTCCCGGTGTGCGCGCCATACGGCCCACACAAACGGCACGCTCATCCTCGGGAATCGAGCCAAGCAACAACGGAGCGAGGAAGCGAACGGACGCTTCGGCACTCACAAGCCCCAACACACCCGCAGGCGCGGTGTACGAGCCGTATTCGACAGCCAACAGCACCAGCAGATCGGCACACGGGAGAGTGTCACCACGATCGATCCGCTGTCGTATTCTGCGGGTCACGCGGTGCGTGTCGCCGCGCAACCGCACCAGAAACTCCGCGTACTCCACCCCGGTCGAGACGGGAACCTGAGCCAACGCGCGATCGAACGCGGCCTCGGACATGTCGTCGTCGGGAACAGCGGACGTGAAGTACCGGTCGAAGTAGTCCTCGCTGCCGACGCCCAAACGGGCATGAGCCGCTTCCGAGGCCACGCTCTCGAACGATTCGAGATCCCGTCCCACCGCCGGGAACAACGTCCCGAGAATGCGCAGCACCGCCTCCACGTGCTCCGCCGCGACGCCGGCCCCGCGCACCAATTCGCGCCAACGGGCGATCCGATCACCACCGGACGGCATGAAGGCCGCACCGGTGAGCTCCCCGCGATGCCGACTCAGCAACGCGTACAGGCCCGGTTCCATCGTCCGCAGGAACGTCACCACCACGAAATCGACCACATCCACGTCCTGAACCAACTCGCCCAGGCTCGCGTCTACTTGAGCGAAGAAGCGCTTGACCGCCCGCGGGGTGCTCAACCGATCCTGCAGGTGCCCGAAGTACACGGCCGAGAACCGTCGCACCTGCGCGTCGTCGAAACCCAACCCGTGCGCACCGAGAACCGCGGACAGAGCTCGCTCGACCATCTCACCGGCGTCGCGCTCACGAAAAGCCGGCAGATCAAGCCGAACCTGAACGATCTTCTCCAGAAACTCCCGAGCCCGCGACGCCTCCCCACCGACCAGGTCGCTCCGCCGCAACACGTCCAATAAGGTTCGCTCGTCGTAGCTGATCAGGTAGTGCACATTCGGCAAACGACCGACCAGACGCACCAACTTGAACACCAACAACAACTCGTCAGGCATGAGCCGATCGAGGTCGTCCATCACGACCAGCACCGGTCGACCGGCCTCACGCAACGCCTCCTCCACTCTGCGCTTGGTGGCAGAAGCGCTGGTGTCGCCCTCGATACGGTCCCCGATGCCCTTGAGCGGCCCCGAAGCATCGAAGGGCCCAACCAACGATCCGAGCTTGCCGATCGGGCTGATGGCCCTGGCATACCCGGCAAGCGTCGTCCGCGCCGTCGACCACCTATCGCCTTTGGGCAGAGCCTCCCGGATCTCGCTGAACAACGCCAACGTCAACGATTCGAGGTCCGAGTACAGCCACGGATTCAACTCCGCCACCGACCAAGCCTCGTCCGTCTCCTCAGCGAGCAACCCCATGACCATCGTCAACACGGACGACTTACCCGACCCCCACGACCCGATCAGAGCCAGGACACCGGAGTCGCTTTGCCGACGGACACGCTGCAGGACGCCGACCGCGTGACGTGCATACGTCTCACGCCCAAGTAGGTCCGGGGAACTCGCCGTTCCATCGACAGGGTCATCATTGAAGAATCGCTCATCGGTCATGACCGGTCATCCTGCCCGAGCGACCGGACACGTCACCCCGATCCTCGAAGAACCCTCCACCTCGAACCCCGCCGACTGCTATTCCGTACCGAACCCCACTCCGGGATCTCACATCCGGACACCCCACCTCACCAGCGCATACCCAGCTCCGTTAGGAGCCGCTCGCGTTCGACCGACAGCGAACTCCGCCGGGTGCGTTGGTTGTTGACCCACTTGCCGAGCCGGACCTCGACGGCACCGCCGCCCTCGCCCGCACCACCACCGGGTCCGGTCGCCGTCTCGGTCGTCACGGTTTCGACGTGTGCGCGGGGTACTTCGAGGTGTCCTTCGCGTTGGCGGTAGGCGACGGCCGCGGTAAACGCCGTCTCCCACGCGCCCCGCCCGCGCCTCGGCGCCGGGGCGGCCCCGACGGCGCCGCCGGCCGCGCCCGCGCCGCCCTCCCGTGCGCCGTTCCCGCCGCCGGTCCTCTCGCCGCGACCTTCCGCGCCACCAACACCCGCGGTCACCGCCACGCCGTCTTCGACGCCGTCGCCGCCCGCCGCGCCACCTTCGAACACCGCTGCGCCGGGTTCGGTTTCGGGTGTGATGCCGAGCTCCCGGAGTTGCTCGATCTGTCCGGGCCGAAGCTTGCCCCACACGGCGGGCTTGGCGTGCCGCCGCGTCCATCGGCCGATGTCCTCACCGCCCGCGACGTACCCGGGCACCAGTTCGTCGAGGGCTCCGCCCCGCTCCAGGAAGAGTCGGACCTCGTTGGCAGCTCTCTGCCAGGCGATGGTCCATCCGTCGGGTCGCCACCACGGGTCCAACGCGTCGAGCGCGGCGACCCGTTCGGGATGCCCGTCCATCACGCCGTGGCGTCGTTGGTTCGCCAACCACTGACCCACCCGTACGCCGTCCTGGACGGCTCCCTGCGGTGCGGCGAGGTGTCCGACGCGTTCGAGGTATCGGCGCGCTGTGGCGAGTCCGTCGTCGAAGGCGGCGTCGGGGTGGGACCACACCATCCCGAGCATGACGAGCTTGCGCACCCGGTCCTTGTGCAGGCGTCCCGCGGTGTACTCGCGTCGTTGGACCGCGGCCCATTGCCCGATCGGGTAGTCGTGGTCGTGTTCGTCGCGCGCGTCGAGCGGGATCCTCATGTGGCCGTGCGCGCGGAGGAAGCGGCGTGCGGCGAGGTAGCCGCGGATCCAGTCGCGTTCGTCGGGGTCGATGACCCGCAGCCGCACGAAGTCCGCGACGACCGCCGGGTCCCGGGGGCTGGAGAACCGCAGGAACGGCCGCGTCTCGGCAGCCACGCCTTCGCCCGGCCCATCGGCGCCCGACGGCCCGCCCGGACCCGCCAGGGCCCCTTCCACGCCCTCGGCGACCCCCACGCCGCCCGCCCCCACGCCGCCCGCCCCCACGCCGCCCGCCCCCACGCCGCCCGCCCCCACGCCGCCCGCCCCCACGCCGCCCGCCGCTGCGCCGCCCGCCGCTGCGCCGCCCGCCGCTGCGCCGCCCGCCGCTGCGCCGCTGTCGGCCGTATTGTCCGCGTCGTCGGGTGCGTGGTCGACGGCCGCCCGTGCTGCGCCGTGTGCCGATGCCTGGGGGACGGCGAGGGCCTCGACGAGCTCCGGTGCGTGCGCGCGCAACGCTTCGAGGACGGTGACGAGGTACCGGTGCCCATCCGACAGGAGCATGTCGTCGGGGTGTTCGTGGTCGTCGAGGAAGACGGGCACGACGATCCCGGCGACCTTGCCCTGCCCCGGCTTCTGACGCAGGGCCCTTCCCACGGCCTGGGTAATACTGACAATACTTGACATTTCATCGAAAATAGCGAAGGCATCGACGGCCGGGCAGTCGATGCCCTCGCCGAGGATCCGCACGTTCGAGACCACGGACAGATCACCCGCGGCGCCGGGTGTGTCGTCTCAATGGGGTTGCTGTATGTCTTTGGTTGGTGGGGTCTTTGAGCTGTGGTGCAGCAAACTGTGAGAATTCGTGTGGGGGAGTGGTGTGAGCCTGTGAGCTGTGTCGATGACGCGGTCTGGGGTTCGAGGGTGGTGTGTGCAGGGGTGTTGACCTGTAGTGCGGCATGATCTGAGAAGAGTGCTGCGATTTCGTTGAGGCGACGCGTTGGAGCACGGTTTCTCGGTGTTGTGCCGTTGTTGTTGCGGTCGTTCGAGCGTTGTCTCCGCGGCCGGTCGGCCGCCGAAGCGAATACGCGCACCCCCGACGAAGGCGTCCGCCTGCTGCGCCCGGCGCCGGGATTCCGGTCGTGGCACACACGTCGAACCCCGGCGCGGGGCCCGGCCATCCACGCCGGTCGGCATCCGCATCCCATCCCGACCAGCGTCGCGGGAATGGCCCGGTGGTCGTTGCCGATCCCGATCCGCAGAGTGCGGAAATCAGGAGATCCCGCGGGTTCGCGCCTGCGATACTTCTCGAAATCCGTGGGATCACAGGCTGTTTGGGGGCCGGGGTGTCGACGCGCAACCACATCACCGAGGTCACCCGACGGCACATCGTCGACACGATCGTCCTGGAGAAGATCGACTGGGCCGGCCGGCTGGACGAGGTCGATTTCCTCGGCCGCCTGTACGACCTCGAGGCGATGGAGAGCCACGACTCCCGCTACGCCACCGCGAGTGGGGACATCTACCAGCACCGGTACAACAACCCGGAGGACTGGGACGACGACTGGGTCTTCGGCGACCCCCGCTTCGGGCTCGCTCGCGGGTCTGACGACGTGTTCCTTCGGTTCCTCGCCGAAATGCTCCACCCCGTCGTCCGAGCCGACCCCGAGGAAGCCCGACGGCTTGCGAGGATGTTCAACGACGCGCTCGCCCCCGACGGCTGGGAACTCGTTCCGGACGGTGCGATCAGCGGCCGGCCGATCCACAAGGCCCGCCGTCGTACCTCGTTTCACGGCGTCCTGCCCGAACTCGACCTCGACGCACGGCCCCTGTTGACCGACCCTCGGGTCCTGCACGAGCACCTGGGCCGGATCCGGGACGGGATCGAACGCGATCCCGCCGCCGCGATCGCCTCGTGCAAGGAACTGGTCGAGAGCCTGTTCAAGATGATCCTCGACAAGAGCGCGGTCGAGTACACCAGGAACGACAACGTCCCCAAGCTGTACGCGCAGGTCGCCGTCCTGCTGGCGCTCAAGGCCGAATCGGTCCCCGCGAGCGCGAAGGGCAGCGAGGCGTCCCACCGGGTCCTGGGCACACTGGCGCAGACGGTCCACTCCTTGGCCGAATTGCGCAACCAACTCGGCCTGGGGCACGGCCGGACCACCTCCAGCCCGGCCCTCGCCCGTCACGCGCGTCTCGCGCTCAACGCCACGGTGACGGTGACGGAGTTCCTCCTCGACACCTGGCACGAACGCGTCGACAAGGGACTCCTCACACCAACGCCCTGAACTGAACACGACGGCGGATCCGATTCGTACGCCGTCGAGTGCCGCCGAGGCGTTCCGACGACAAACGTGTTCACGGCGAATCCTCGCCCAGTCCTTCCGCGCCGAACGTCGCGGCGTGCCCGTCCCATTTCGACCGAGGAGCCTTGCGTATGGCCACGACCCGCCTTCCGATGTGGCCCGCCGCGAACGTGGAGGCCTTGTGCGCTGCCCTGGCGAGCACGGATCGACCAGGCCTGACCGGCTCGGAGATCGGCCGACTGTTGGCGGTCGTCGGTATCGACGACCCGGCGCCCACCGCGAACAAACGCGAGAGGCTGTGGGCGGCCCTGATGACGAGACAACAGGCCGACCGGGCCGGGAACTGTGTGGTCCGCTTCATCACCGAGGCCATGGCCCCCGGCCGCCACGTCCAGGACGGGACCCGCTTCCACGCGCTCCGGGACGCGGTCAACGAACCCCTCGCGCTGATGGCCCTGCGGGTCAACGAGGAAGGACGCGTCGCCCGCGCCACCGGCGCCAGGACGCTCGACGACGTCGCTCGACTCGCGGGCCGACTGCGGACCGAACTCACCCGCCGCGGCGTGCATCCGGAGGTCGTGCGCTACTGCGAGGAGGAGATCCTGCGCAAATCCCTGTTCCACGCGGTGTTCGAGGCCACCAAGGGCGTCGCCGAACGCCTGCGCTCGCTGTCGGTCTCGAGCCTCGACGGCGCGGACCTGGTCGACCACTGCTTCGGCACGAAGTCTCCGCCACCGGTGGTGCGCATCAACACTTTCGTCACCGAGACCGACGTCAGCGAGCACAAGGGATTCGCGAACCTCCTCAAGGGCATCTTCGGCACCTTCAGGAATCCCCCCGCCCACACGCCCCGCGCCGCCGCCCGATGGGACATCACCGAACCAGACGCCCTGGACCTCTTCGGCACCTTGTCCTTCACACACCGCCGACTCGACAAGGCAACCGTCACTCTCCGCCCTTGACCCGGACACGCCGCGAACGACGATCACATCACCATCGAGAGCGGACACCACCGCTTGCCTCGACGCGCCACCCACCGGGCCCCGGATCGCCCCCCGCCCCGCCGCCCGCCGTCGACCGCCTGGCCCACCGCTGCGCCGCCGAGCCTGTACCCGACTCGATCGGCCGTTGCCGTGGGAGTTTTCCCCGGGGGCATCGGTGATGGTGTCCGCCCTCGGGTGGTGGGGTGCGCGGAACCCGGTCGCGGGTGGGTGGTGGTCAGGCGCGGTCGGTGGGTTCACGGCCGATGTTGATGCTGTCCAGGAGTGCCTCGGTGATGGTCTCGGTGCCGTCGTCGATGGCTTCCTGGGCGGCTTGGCAGACGAGTTGGTTGAGGCTGTCGATGTAGCCGCCGGTACGCCGGTGCAGGTATGCCGACAGGCGTACCAGGTCGCCGTTGCGGTGTGCGTACAGCCGCAGGTCGTCGTCGAAGCCGCCGACGACGCCCTCCCAGTCGCCGGCTCCTTGGAGGTGTAGGGGATGGGGTCGACCCACAGGACCGGCAGTTCGCTGTCGTATGCCGGGACCCGGTCCCGGGTGGGTCCGGATGTGCGGCGGCGGTCGCCTCGGGCGTCTTGGACGACGTCGCGGGCACCGGTGCCGCAGTAGACGAACGTGGCCTGGGTCTGGTCCTGCAGGCACTGGAAGTAGTCGAAGGCGGTGCGTAGTTCGTTGTCCCTGATCCGTTCCACGCCGTCGATCAGGACCAGGCGGGTGCGGGCCTGGCGCATCACGTGGGTGACGGCGACGGTCGTGTCGGTGCTGCGGTATTCGCCTCCGGTGCGGCCCACGGCCCGGGTGTGTTCCAGACCGAGAAACTCCGCGAAGGGCAGGGACCAGTGCAGGGTGTTGTCGCGGTTGGACGGCACGTTGACATAGACCACCGGGATCCGCTCGGGATCGGGTCCGGCCGTGGTTTCGACCACGCCCTGGTGGCCGCGACCGATCAGCGCCAGCAGGGTGGACTTCCCGGTGCCGCGGTCGCCGTCGACGATCGCGCTCTGGGCGCGACCGACGGTGCGGAACCGGTTGGCGCGCAGCATCCGCCGGGCGTCCAACAGGCCCCTGCGCAGCGCCGGGGTCATCACGGGCAGCATCTCGCCGTGATAGCGCATGCGCGGATCCGTCGGTGCCACGACGGTGCCCCGCGGGGCGCAGTCCCGCAGGTCGGGTGCCACGACCAGGCGGTGGACGTACGCGTCCCAGCCTTCCCTGGTGGACAGCGGCGGCGCCTCCGCCGGCCGGTCGGGCAGGGCTGCCGGCGTGATCGGCCGGATCAGGTCGTGTCGGCTCACGTATTGTCTCCGCCTTCTTCGCCGTCGTCGGTGTCTCGGGGCCGGTCCGCGGCGCCCTCGGATGTCCCGGGCCGCGGTGTGGCGGGTCGGGGCGGATCGAGGGAGGCGAACACGTCCGCGGCACTTTCGCCCAGTCCGCCCCGCCGCCCGGCCCCAGGCCCCCCGACGACGCGCGTCCCGGCCGCCGCAGGAGTCTCGTCCAGCCCCGCCGGGGTGTCCGGCACGGCGGGCCCGGGCATCGGGGCGTCGCCGCCGGCCGCCTCGGCCCCGCCCGACGGGGCCGCCCGACGCCCGGGCAGCAGGTCCTCGGCGGCGACGTTCAGCGAAGGCGCGCGCGTCACGGTGGCCGGGTCGGGGGCGGGGATGCCCGCGTACGGGTCGGGCGCGGGGGAGCGCAACCGCAGACGGGGCCCGGTGAACACGCCGGCAGGCCTCGGCACGGCGGGATCGGGGCCGCGGCGCGCCCGTTCGAGCAGGCGCGCGACCTCGCGGGCGATCTCCCGCTCCCTGCCGGCACAGCCACCGGTGGCCACCAGGCTCGCGGTGGCCTGCTCCCACAGGTACTGCGACCAGTGGTCGCCGATCAGGCGCTGGTGGACGAACTCCGCCTCCACCCAGGGATCCTCGCCCGTCTTCTCCTTGTGATGGTCGTACAGCCACACGTACCGCGGGGCGTAGGGGTTGTAGCGCACCTGCCACTTCATGCCCTGCCCACGCAGTCCCGAATGCTTGCCGAAGTACCGCTGCACCGAGGCGCTGTTGTAGGTGCGGTTGTCGATGCGTACGCCCTTGCGGGTGACCTTCAACCTCTTGAACGGCAGCAACCTGCGGTTCTGGGACACCGTCAACGGCATCGGCACATGACCCTCGGCAGCCACCAGCGCGGCGTACATCCGGTTGGGGCTGACGGTCACCCCCGGCAGGAACGGGCTGCGCAGCCCCTCGTGGGGTTTCTGCTGCCAGTGCAACGCGATCCACTCGTCCAACAGGTCCTGTACCTCGTTGATGCTCCACAGCGGACCGTCGGTGACGTGCTTGCCGCGCTTGGCCAACTCCGCGCCGGTGTAGCCGGCCACGTGCTGGCAGAACAGCTTCTTGATCGCGGCGAAGGTGCTCTCGACGATCGCCTTGTCGGTGGGGGTGCGCATCCGGGCCGGGCGAACACTGATGCCCAGCGTGGTGCACACGTCCACGAAGTGCTCGCTGTTGAAGATCTTCCCGTGGTCGACGACGATCATCTTGGGCCGGATCACCGGCCGCGCGGCCGCGCCGATCATCCGCGGGTCGCAGGCCACCAGGTCCGCGTACGGCATCTCGGAGTTCTCGGCCATCGCCAGCGGCGACCAGCCGGGCCGGCCCGGCATCGGGGCCAACGCCTGGGCGAGCATCAGCACCGCGTCGAAGGACCGGGTGGCCCGCCCGCCCAGCCGCCTGCCGCGCGGGCCGCGACCCGCGCTCCTGGGCACTATCACCGCGCCGATGATCGTGCGCGTGGCCACGTCGATCGCGGCGGTCAACTCGAGCGACACCGGCCGGCCGTCGTCGCCCAGGGCGATCACGTCCAGCCCGGTGGAATCGATCTGGACCTGCTCGCCGAGCATCCGCGCCATGGACGGGGTGAACGGCGCGTCCGGGGAGTTCGCCGCGTCCATCCGGCGCCGTACCGGCGCGGCCAACGACCCCACCGAGATCCCCAACCGCTGCAACAGCCGGTAGAACGTCGCCCGAGAGGGCGCCAGTTGCTCGTGCTCGTCGGGATAGCGCTTCCGCAGCGCCTGCAACAGCCGTTCGTGGAGCCGACTCGCGTGACCGCTGGACTCCTCGACGCCCGCGTCGACCTCGGCCAGCAGCAACGCGACGACCCGTTCGTCGGTGCGACCCCACACAGCGCCGGCTGTCACCTCCCGGACCAGGCCCGCGACGCCGCGGTGGGCATACGCCCGGCGCCGGCGCTCCACCGTGGCCGCGGAGGCCTTCGTCCAACCCAGCGCCCGCAACTCCGCCGCCTTGGCGGCGTCACGCCGGCGCAACGTGAACACCGTCGGGTCGAAACCCGGCCGGGGCGGCGCCTCCGGGTCGGCGTCCGGAAGCCGCCCCTCGACGACCTCGATCAAGTGTCGCTCCCAGTCGCGCACCCGCCGGAGCTGAGCCTCGGTGAGCAGGTCCAACGCGCTCAAGTCCGGCACCCGTGCCGCGGGCAGCGCCCGCCCGGCCCCGTCCAGGACCGCGAAGTCGGGAGCATCCACCACCATCGCCACCAGCGCGCGGACATCCTCCCCGTCCGGCCCGCAGGCGGCCAGGTGCACAGCGGCGCCCTGCAACGCCGCCACGACGTAGACCGCGCCGTGCCACCGCACCCGCGCGCCCACAGACAGCCCCGTCTTCGCGTCCGCGACACCGCTCTCGTGCAACGACGCGCTCACAAGGCCTCGTTCCCCTGGACCCACACAAGCGAGGTGGGCAACAGCGGCGCGTCCCAGTCGGTGGTCAGATCCCCGGTCCACAACAGATGCCAGACGTGCCCCACCGCGACCGCGACCGACGCGGCCCCCTCGGCCAGGGGCCGGGCGCGCGCGAACGCCTCCACGAGCGCCGCCCTGATCCGCGGGGTGCCGCGGTACTCCGGCATGCGGAACTGCGCGACCCGCTCCAGACAGGCCAGGCGTACCGGATGCGGGAGTTGCGGCACGGTCACCGTCCAGCCGCGGCCCGCGCCGCACCACGCATGATCTCCTCCTCGCACAGCCCCTCCGGCCCTGGTCGCCAAGGGGACATGACCGCCAGGAGTCGCCCGTCGACGTCGCGAGCGAAGAACGCCGGGGTGATCGTGCCGTGCCGGCCCCCATCGCTCCACCGCACCTCGGCCGAGGCCGCCGCGAACCCGGTGATGCGTGGATCGAAGTCCAACACCATGGCCAGGTGCGTCCGCCCCAGCGTGCCGCACGGCACCAGCGCCCCGGTCGTCGCCGACCACCAGTCGGTGCGGATACCGCGCCGGCCGCGCCAGGCACGGGCCACCGGCAACGGACGATGTTCCTCCAACGCCACCCCGAGCAGCGCGCGCGGTGGACAGGCCCGACCACCGGGCGCCTCGCTGTGGCGCACGAGCACCTCCATCATCGGCGTGCTCCTCTCAGCCGCGACCGGCCGCGCCGCGCGCACCCGGTCGGTCTCGAGCCCCCGCATGCTAGACCAAGACCCCATCGGCCCCTCGAGGCCACCACCCGCGGTCACATGAACACGCTCCGACGGGGGCGCTATCCGAAGGGCCGCTCGGCCTTCTCCAGCATGTCCCAAGACAGGCAAGTGAGTTGGTCCACCGACGCCAGTTCCGCGATCCTCGCGTGCGGGGCCGCCGGCCCCGGCCTCACTCCACACGGCCGCGCATCGTTCACACCGAGCCACGGGAGCAGAGCATGCTCCTCCTGCCATCGACTCAGCGCCCGGTACACGCCCGGGCCGAGTTCACCCACAACATCCCGGCCCCACCGCGCGTACTCGAAACCGGTCAACCGCCCATCGAGCCGAGGGCGTTCGACACGGGCCATCAGCCGAGCCACCCGCATCACCGACGGCAACAGATGGGCCACCACACCACGATGCGAACCCAATCGGGGGCGCCGCGAGGACGGGTGGGCCAACACCGCGAACGCATCGGCGACCAAGCTCCGCGCGACGGGCCCGAGCCGCAGTTCGAGCCGTCGCCGTTGCCGCTCCGCGACCACCGCCTGCGGCCAGGCGTCCAAGCGGGCGAACGTCGTGGAGTCGTCACGGGAATTGTCGGTCAACCGACCGTGCCGTACGCAGATGTGCCACGTGTCCGGGAGCATCAACCACACCGGACCCCGGACACCCCGAGAAGCCGTGCACAACGCGCAGGCCCGCACCAGATAACCGTCCCGCGGCTCCCACGGCCACTTCCACACCGGGCCGTCCCTCCCGGCCGGCAGCAACTGCCCCTCGCGCAGGCCGATCAGCGCTCGCTGCAACTCCCGCACCGTCCGCCCCGTCAGCGCCGCCAGCCGCTCACGACCGGCGGCGTCGACATACAACTCGGTGTAGCGCGGATCGACCGCGCGGGATTGACCCCGGCCGACACTGTCCAACAACTGCGCCACGCTCTGGCCGTTGCGGGCAGCCAGCCGCGTCACATACGAACCGGTGGACTCTCCCGCGACGAAACGCACCTGTTGCGGCAGAGCCCGCACAGACCGCGGCGCGTGCCACCCCGACAACCGACACCTCCCTCGACCCGCCCGAGCACGGCCCATAGGGTGGCGCCCTCGATCCGGCGATCCGGACGAAGAGAATCTAGAACTCCCCGCCCGGCCAAGGAGCAACGGGTCCAAAACCGGACCACGCGCAGCCGTGGCGCCCGGTCGCCGCCCCGACGGGAGGCGCCACACGGCCGCAACGCCCCCGTGAAGGAGAACCGCCACCAGTGACCGCAGGAACCCTCAAACGGCTGCGGCGCCACCAGGCAGAGGCGGTGGACGCCGCCACCCAGGCCCTGAAGCACCTGTCGCGCGTCACGATCATCGCCGCAACCGGGACCGGCAAGACGATCATCGCCATGCGCATCGCAGAGCACTTCACCCCAAGCGGGCACGTCCTGGTGCTCGTCCCCACCCTCGATCTCCTCTCCCAGACCGCCGCCCACTGGGCACACGACAGCCCCCTCACCAACATGGTGGGCGTCTGCTCCCTGGACAGCACCCACAACGTCGCCGTCGACAAGCGGATGAAAACGCTGACCACCGACGCCCGCGTGCTGGCCGAGACGGTGGCCTCCCACACCGGCCCGACCGTGGTCTTCGGGACCTACTCCTCACTGAAGGTGATCGAACAGGCCCACCGAAGGCACGACCTGCCGCAGTGGTCGATCGCGGTCGTCGACGAAGCCCACCGCACCACCGGCGACCCCGGCAAGGAATGGGCCGCCATCCACAAGGACGGCTCCATCCCCGCCCGGCGCAGGCTGTACATGACCGCCACCCCCCGCACATGGAACCCACCGGAACCGAGGAAGAACAAGAACGACAAGAAGAGCGACAAGGAGCATCCCCCCACGGCAACCGACAACCAGGCACAGCCGGAGCCCGCACCAACCACGTCACCCACCTCGATGGACGACGCCTCCATCTACGGCCCGACCGTCTACCAACTGACCCTGGCCGACGCCATCGACCAAGGCATCCTCGCCGACTACCGCATCGTCGTGCCCGTCATCGACGACGAGGAACTCCAAGGCGTCCTGCGGACCAAAGGCCCCACCCCCACCTGGACGGCCTGCGCCTGTCAGCCCTGCAAGTCGGCCTGCTGCGCGCGATGGCCCAACACCGCATACGCCGAGTCATCAGCTTCCACAGCCGCATCGCCCACGCCCAACACTTCGCCCGGACCCTGCCCGACACCGTGACCGCAGCCTCCTCCACCACCACGATCCGCCGCCTATGGGTGCACGCCATCCACAGCGGACAATCGTCCCGCAGCCGCACCCGACACCTGGCCGACTTCGAGAACGTACCGCTGCTGCGCTCCGACATCGGCCCACACGACGCCGTCGACGGCGCCGTCCTGGCCAACGTCCGCGTACTGGGAGAAGGCGTCGACGTTATCTGTAGGTCGGTTGCCGGTGTGGTGTGTTCGGTGTGGATGCGTGGGTATGTCGGGGGGCTTGTGTCGGTGGTTGGCGGGTTGGGGTTCGTGTCGTGGTAGTGGGGGAGTGGTCGGTGGACCGGGTGCGGGGCCGGTCGTTGTTCTCCGGCGTTGATGCGCGCGCGGGGGAGGGCTCTCGTGTCCGCGGTGTGTGCGGGTCGCGTTCACGTGGGGGAGCGGCTCGTGTGTGGGTCTTCGCGGGTGTCGTGACGATTCGGGGTTCGTCGGTGGGGCCTGTCACCATCCGGTGATGGTGGCGAGTGTGTTCACGACGCGTGTGGCCCGGTTGTGTCGTGTGCGTTCCGATGCGGGGGATCCGTTGGGGGACGGCTTTCCGGTCGATGACGACGGGTTCCGTACTGCGGGGTGGTTTCCTTCCCCGCGTTCGGGCTTGTCGTCGGGATCGCTGGTGACGGCGGACGTGGTAGCAGCGGCGGGGACGTTGGTGGTGCTCGGTGAGCCCGGCGCCGGCAAGACGTGGTTTCTGCGTGACCTGACTCGTGGTCTGGTCCCTCTCGACGAGCCCGCTGCGGTCCCGGAGGGCCCCGGGTGTGTGTGGGTGGACGGCGCGGACTTGACCGAACACTCCTGTCTCGAACTCCTGGGACGCTTTCTCGAAGCGTTGCCTCGACGCGGCGCCACCGGGAACGAAGGCCAACGACCACCGGACCGGGACATCGCGCGGCCCGCTGTCACGTTCGTCATTGACCAGTTGGACGAGAGTCCCATGCTCGAACGGCTGCCCGGCTTCCTGCGGCGCGCCTTGAAGGCGCGCGACACGAGCGGCGTGAGGTTCCTCCTCGCGTGTCGATCGGCGGACTTCAAACAGGCTCTCGCGGATGTCCTTCAGGACTGCTTCGGAGCGTGCCCCCTGGTAGATCTCGCGCCTCTCACATACGCGGAGGCGGTCTCCCTGGCCGACAGCGCCGGGGTGGCCGGCGTGGACGTGCTGAACGCGGCTGTCGACGCCCGGGCGGGCGCGTTGGCGAGCGTGCCCCTGACGCTCGAGTTCCTCGTGCGTACCTATCGTGAACAAGGCCGACTCGCCGGCGGGCCCTCGCAACTCTTTGCGTCGGGCACCCGGTTCCTCGCTTACGAGCACGCCTCCGATCGCAGCGAGCCTCGCCCGTTCACCACGACCGTCGAGCAACGCCTGGTCGTCGCGGGCCGCGTCGCCGCCTGGATGTTGCTCTCCGGCCGGCGGACGCTGTGGCTGGGCGGTGCTCTCGCCACCGCGTCCCACCCTCTGGACTTCGACATCGCGTCCGCGGTCGGCGGCACCGAGACCACCGGCCCGACACTGACGTTCGAAGTCACCGCCCTTGTGGTGGAAGAGGCCCTGCGTACCGCCCTGTTCACGCCCTCGGGCGCCGATCGCGTCTCGTTTCGCCATTCCTCGGTCGCGGCCTACCTCGCGGCCAGGTACCTCCTCGACCGCGGAACACGCCCCGAACAACTCGCCGATCTCCTGCTGGTCAGGACCCCCGACGAAGGCGTCCACTGCATCCCGACGCCCTTGCGTGAGACAGCCGCGTGGCTGGTCGCGCTCGACCCACAAGGCACCGACTGGCTGTCGGACGCGGACTCCGTGAGCCTGATCGCCCACAGCGCCCTGGTCCGCTCCGACGCCGTCAGGAAACTGATCGTCGAGCGCCTCCTGGAACACGCGGACGAGGTCGAACTCGCCGACACCCGCTGGTACTTCTCACGCTGGGACCTGCACCATCCCGGTCTGGACACACAACTGATCACCGCCCTCACCTCCACCCCCGGCGACCCCCGCGACGATCGGGACACGGCGGCCGCACGGGTACGCATCGCGCTGCGCCTCGCCCGGGACTGCCCCTCCGCGGCCCTGACACCGTCACTCCTGCGTATCGTCCGTGACCCCCGGCGGCCGAACGGACAGCGCCGTATCGCCGCGTACGCGGCGTTCGCCGGCGACGAACCCCTCGCCGCGCCCGTCCTGCGCGAAGCCCTGCACGACCTGCCCGACGAGACCGACACGGGCCTCGCCACAGCCGATCCCGATCGCTCCCTGCGCGCGACGTTCCTGTCCCTGCTGTGGCCGCGGCATCTGTCCGTCGAGGAACTCCTGACACACCTGCGACCTCCCGGCCCCAAGAGCTGGGACGGCGGTTACACACACTTCCTCACCGACATCCCCGACGCGTGCACGGACGAACAGATCCCCGTGCTCTTGGCCTGGATGAACGCCGTATGGCACTCCGATCCCCACGACGAGGAAGAAACGATCACCGCGCCCGAGCCGACCGGACGGGGCGACGGCACCGCCTGCCGCCCTCACCTCGAGCCCGCGTCCACGCCGAACCCCCAGCGCTTCGAATTCCATTCCCACAGCGACGAGGGCCTGCTCCTGGACGCCGCCATCGCCCGCGCCGCGGACCACCACGACCCCACCAGACACCTGCCCGCCATGGCCACCCTGATCGCACGGCGCTTTTCCCAGGGGGGAGAACTCCTCCTGCCCAGCGCATTGGACCCCCAAGGCCTCCAGGGGCCACAACTCGCCGCCGTGACCTCGTTGCGCCGCGATCTCGCCCGAGCCCTGGTCCTCGAGTGCGTACACCGCCACCGGGAACCCGCCTACGCGACCCGGCACATCGTCCACGGCTGGCACCAACCCATCCCTCTCTCGTTGCGGGCACTCGAAACACCCGAACACGCCCGACGGCCCCGACTCCTCACCGGCTCGGACTTCGCCTGGGTTCTCGATCAGGCCGCCGACGCACTGCACACGGGTGACAGCGCCACCGCGAACGCGTTCGGCCATCTGGCATCACATCTCTTCGACCCCGACGACCCGGCCCTGTACGAACTCGCCTACGACCGCCGGGACAACCCTTCCTGGCCCCACCTGCGATGGGCCTACGACCCCATCGTCATCCACGGCGATCTCGCCGCCCGACTCCGCCGCTCACACGGCGCCGGACGGCGCCGATGGGCCGAATCCGATGGCTTCGTCGCGGGCCAGAGGCAGGCCCTGAGCGACCTCGTGTCCGGCGACACGACCGTCTTTCCCGACCTGTTCTGGAATCTGCAGCTCGATCCCGCCACCGGCCGCGGTCACACCCCACGCGACGCGGACCCGCAGACATGGCCCGGCATGAGCGTCTTCGACGCCGACGAGCGCGCGCAGCTTCTGGACGGCGCGTTCCGCTATCTCCACCATGAACACGATCACGCAGACACATGGTTGGCGGAGGGGGGAGACGACCTGCGGGCATGGGCGGGACACCACGCCCTGGCGTGGCTCGACCGGCGGAACCGACTCGACGAACTAGCCCCCGGGGTCTGGGCGTCGTGGACCGGCGCCGTCCTGGGAGAGGGCTCCACGACCTGGGACGAAGCGAGCGCGACAACCGAGGCGACGCTGCGCCGCCTGGCCGCCCTACACGCGCCCCACGAATTCGGCCGCGACCTCGACCGCCTCGTCCGAGCCGACCTCGCCCGGGGCCGAGAGACCCGGGGACTCGACTCCGTAACGCTGCCGCCCACGGCCGTCACTCTCCTGGAGAACCTGGCACACGACCTCCAGGACGCCCTCGCACCGATCCCCACTCGCCCCGACGACTCCGGAGAGCACACCTCCCGCTCTCCAACCCCGCCGGCTTTGGCCGACACGGACGAATCCCACGCCGCGGCCCTGAGAACCTGGTCCCACCTCCTCGCGATCCTGATCGACCACGGAAGCCCGACGCCACGAGACCTCGCCGCCACCGTCGTCGACCACCACGCCACCTCGGCAGGTGTCCAACGCACACTCGCCGTGCGCGCAGCCCTCGTCCTCTTGACCACCGACGCCATCGATTTCTGGCCA